>CAJUHY010000111.1 GCA_910585895.1 uncultured Lachnospiraceae bacterium | reverse complement strand
ATTAGCCCTTATAGGGCGTGAGCAAACCACCGGCTTAGCCGGTGGTTCTGATTTTGATACCGTCTTTGTATACGCCAATCAGATTGAGGTCTTTATCGAGCAGCAGGAAGTCTGCGGCTTTTCCGGGCGTCAGGCTTCCGTAATCTCTGTCTATGCCGATGGAGCGAGCCGGATTTATGGTGAGGCACTGTACTGCAAGTTCCAGGGGGATACCCATGGATACTGCGCAGCGCATACAATCATAAAGATTGGTGACGGAGCCGGCAAGCGTACCGTCAGCCAGAGTGGCATGTCTGCCGGAGACCTGTACATTAAGGCCTCCCAGTGTGTATGCTCCATCGGACAGTCCGGTTGCGCGCATACTGTCGCTGATAAGAACAATGCGTTCACTGCCGAACATGGCAAAAGCTGCCCGGATAACCGGGGGAGCTATGTGCACACCATCGCAGATAATCTCTACAAAACATCCTGGGGTATCGAAAGCTGCGCCGATAACGCCGGGAGCGCGGTGTGTAAATGCGGGCATGGCATTAAACAGATGGGTCACATGGTCTGCACCGGCATCAAAGGCTTTTTTCGCTGTATCGTAATCGCTCTCGGTGTGTCCGACAGAAACAGAAATATCTTTGAGAGCGGAGTGTTTCACCTCGCGAATAAAGTCCATGGCGCCCTCAGTTTCCGGCGCCAATGTTACGAGTTTCACCAGACCGCCTGCAGTTTCCTGCAGCTGTTTCAGCAAATTGAAATCAGCCTGACGGATAAAATCAGGATTTTGCGCACCGCGTTTGGCGTTGCAGATAAAAGGACCTTCCAGGTTGATACCTGCCAGTCGGGAAGCGTTCGTAAAATTTTTTGTAGAAAAATTGTGGGCGCATTCACAGATATTTTGCAACGTTTCCGGTGATAACGTCATGGAAGCCGGGCAGATGGAAGTGATTCCCTGAGATAACTGGTATTCGGCAATAGCAGTTAAACTTTCCGGCGAGGCATCGCTGAAATCGTGTCCTGCGCAGCCGTGAAAATGAATGTCGATAAGACCGGGGATTACATAGCAGCCCCTGGCATCCACAATGGTATTCTCAGTCGTGGACAGGGAAAATCTGCCCCCTTCTGTATAGAGAGTTTCTTTGACAAATCCTTTTTTTTCGTGAAAGATAAGTCCGTCTATAATTTTCAAATGAATACATCCTTTCTTAAAAAAAGTCCAGCCATAGTTATTATGGCTGGACTGTCAATTTTTATAAGTTACAAAGGCTTAATGCTTCTGCATCAGCAACAAGTGTTACATCCGGATGCATCTGCAGGATGGAAGCCGGAATCTGCGGTGTGACAGGACCAAAGAAAGCCTTGTGTACAATGTCTGCTTTGCCCTTGCCGTTGACGATGATGAGAATTTTCTTAGCCATCATTATGGACTTGATGCCCATGGTACATGCCTTGGTAGGCACATCTTCCAGTTTCTCAAAAAAACGTGAATTAGCTTGGATAGTGCTCTCTGTCAGTTCCACACAATGGGTGTGCTGTTCAAATGCGGTGCCGGGCTCGTTGAAGCCGATGTGACCATTATTGCCAAGTCCCAGAAGCTGCAGGTCAATGCCGCCCAATGACTGGATAACCTGCTCGTATTCTTCACATGCCAAATCAGCGTTCGCTGCGGTGCCATCTGGCACATGGGTGTTTTCCGGCAAGATATTAATATGTCCAAAAAAGTTCTCGTGCATAAAATAATAATAACTTTGCGGATTGTCATGCGTAAGTCCCATGTATTCATCCAGATTAACAGATTTAATCTGGGAGAAATCCAGGTCTCCTTGTTTATAACGTTTGACAAGTTCGGAATAAAGACCTAAAGGAGAGGAACCGGTTGCCAGACCCAGTACAGAATTGGGTTTGAGAATTACCTGGGCAGAGATAATGTTTGCTGCCTTGCGGCTCATGTCATTATAATCAATCGCTTTGATAATGTTCATAAGTTCGCCTTTCTTAAGACGGAGGAGGGGGGATTTGAACCCCCGCGCCGGGACTACCGACCTACTGGT
>CAJUHY010000110.1 GCA_910585895.1 uncultured Lachnospiraceae bacterium | reverse complement strand
TGAAAGGGTACATAGAAGAACGGGCAATTAATATTGCTAATTATATAATTGAGGAGAATGCCACAGTACGCCAGACTGCCAAGAAGTTTGGAATTAGCAAGAGCACGGTGCATAAAGACGTCACGGAACGCCTTGTCCAGATTAATCCAACCCTCGCTGCCCAGGCGCGAAAGGTCCTGGATGTAAATAAGTCGGAACGTCATATTCGGGGGGGGTTGGCGACCAGGGAAAAATATCTTCACCAAAAAGGGGCTGTCTAACAACAGCCCTTCCATGGAATGATAAAATAAATCAATAAAAATGATTAAATTTATCACTATACAAGAAGTTTTTTGTGTGTTAAGATAAGACACGTGATAAGCGAAGAAAAGGAAGAGTAGCTGTGGAGAGGCTTACAGAGAGCTATCGGTGGTGGAAGATGGCAGCGGCAAAACAGTGAACTGGCCTTGGAGCTTCCGGCTGAAAAATTTAACTAGGCATTTAAAGATATCTGCTGAGGATACTCAGGCAGGACATTAAGGGCTATCTGCCCAGGATATCTGGGCGACAAGTGTTATTGCAATTGGTTGGAGAAGTAAGTCAGGACGGGTTCTCCCGTTACAGAGATATGCATAGAAGTGGGAGCTGATTTCTGAAGGCAGACACGGAGTGCAGATGAGTGCATGGAAACATGAAGTAGAGTGGTACCGCGCAGGATTGAGTTATCTTTCGTCTCTATTATCGTTTGATAGTGGAAGCGAAGGATTTTTTTGATTGTTTATAGGCAGAATAATTTTTGTCGTTCACTATGCTTGAATAATTTGAACGCTCTGAATTGCTATTCCCAGAGGGTTCTGAGTAGTTATAATATTTTCTGAAATTACGGAGGAGAGAATCATGGAGAATTTTCAAAAGTATCAGAGACAGTATTTTATGCCGCCTGAGGTGACTTACGATTGGGTGAAAAAGGAATATATTACAGAACCGCCCATCTGGTGCAGCGTTGATTTGCGAGATGGTAACCAAGCGTTGATTGAGCCTATGAGCCTGGACGAGAAATTAGAATTTTTCCAACTTTTGGTGGATGTCGGGTTTAAAGAGATTGAGGTAGGGTTTCCGGCGGCTTCTGACACGGAATATAATTTTATGCGTGCACTGATTGAGCGGGATATGATTCCTGATGATGTGACAGTGCAGGTGCTGACACAGGCGAGGGAACATATTATCCGCAAGACTTTTGAGGCGGTAAAGGGTGCGCCTCATGCGGTGGTGCATTTATATAATTCAACTTCTCTGGCGCAGCGGGAGCAGGTTTTCCACAAGAGCAAGGAAGAGATTAAGAAAATTGCTGTGGAGGGTGCAGTGCTGTTAAAAGAGCTTGCCGATGAGACAGAGGGGAACTTTACTTTTGAATATAGCCCTGAGAGTTTTTCAGGAACAGAAGTGGATTATGCATTGGAGGTCTGCAATGCAGTGCTAGATGTGTGGCAGCCAACTCCAGAGAGGAAGGCAATTATCAACCTTCCGACCACCGTGGAAAATGCTATGCCCCACATATTTGCTGCGCAGGTGGAATATATGAGCAAACATATGCGTTACCGTGAAAATGTTGTACTCTCCCTTCATCCGCACAATGACCGTGGTGTGGGAATCTGCGATGCAGAATTTG
Organism: uncultured Lachnospiraceae bacterium; assembly: GCA_910585895.1. Taxonomy (GTDB): domain Bacteria; phylum Bacillota; class Clostridia; order Lachnospirales; family Lachnospiraceae; genus Petralouisia. The sequence continues at coordinate 1,264 of CAJUHY010000110.1, read as the reverse complement.
GAATTCTTGCCGGTGCGGACCGGATTGAAGGTACTTTATTTGGAAATGGAGAACGCACTGGAAATGTGGATATCGTAACGCTTGCTATGAATATGTTTTCTCATGGCGTGGACCCTAAATTGGATTTCAGCAATATGTCGAAAATTGCCGAGACATATGAGCGGTGTACGCGTATGCAGGTGTCACCGCGTCAGCCTTATGCAGGTGAGTTGGTATTTACGGCATTTTCAGGTTCCCACCAGGATGCGATTGCCAAAGGCATGACCTGCAGAGAGGAGAATCCACAGAAGCCGTGGACTGTGCCTTATCTGCCGATTGACCCCAAGGATGTGGGGCGCACCTATGATTCGGATGTCATCCGCATTAACAGTCAGTCCGGCAAGGGAGGAGTTGCCTATATTCTTAAACAGAATTATGGCATTACTATTCCAGAGAAAATGCGTGAGGAAGTTGGTTATACAGTTAAAGGGATTTCAGACCGCCGTCATATGGAATTATCCCCACAGCTGGTTTATCAGATTTTTGAGGAGCATTATGTGAATAATATGCCTCATTTTCAGATTCCAGAATGTCATTTCCGGCAGAAAGACGGCATTGTGGCAGAGGCAGCGCTTTCGCATGGAGGACAGGTACGCACCGTTACCGGAAATGGAAATGGACGTCTGGATGCGGTGAGCAATGCGCTGAAGCAATATTTTAATGTAAGTTATGAATTGTCTGTTTATGAGGAGCATTCTTTGTCCAGAGGCTCTTCGGCTAAAGCGGTCTCCTATGTAGGGATTTCCCATAATAATCAGCTTTTTTGGGGCGTGGGAATTGATGAAGATATTATTTCGTCGTCCATTGAGGCATTGTGCGTGGCAGTGAATAAACTGGAGCATATCAGGGAAACGGAGCAATGTCGGGATGAACGGCTGAATGACATTATGAATTATATACAGGAAAATTATCTGACGGTTACCTTAGATGAGCTGGCGGAAAAAATGCATTTGTCAAAGCCGTATCTGTCAAAATATATTAAAGAAAAATCAGATAAGACATTCAGTGAGATTGTAAAAAATGTTCGCATGAAAAAGGCGCGGACGCTTCTGAAGAATACCAGCATGACCGTGGAAAGTATTGCGGACAGCGTAGGGTATCAGAATGTGGAGCATTTTAACCGGTTGTTTAAGAAAAAATATGATGTGACTCCAGTGCAGTACCGTAACAGTAAACAAGGGATAAAATAGAGAATAGATAAACATGATATTTCTCTTGTAAATAC
>CAJUHY010000109.1 GCA_910585895.1 uncultured Lachnospiraceae bacterium | reverse complement strand
TTAGCCCTTATAGGGCGTGAGCAAACCACCGGCTTAGCCGGTGGTTCTGATTTTTAGGAGAATTTTATGGAGAAACAATTATTAGAAGACAGGAAAAAGATGATTTATGAGTTCATGTGCAGCGATATTTATGTGCCCATGAAGCTCAAGGAGCTTGCCGTGCTCTTGGATGTGCCGCGGGAAGAACGCCCGCAGTTGGAGGAAGTCTTGCAGGAACTTTTGGCAGAGGGGAAGATTGAACTCTCCAAACGCGGTAAGTATTCCAAGTCAGAAGGAAAGTACCTCACAGGTATTTTTACCGGAAATTCCAGGGGATTTGGCTTTGTGACGGTGGAGGGAGAGCCGCAGGATATCTTCATATCAGAGTCGTTGGTCAATGGCGCTATGCATGGCGACTTGGTACAGATTACTTTGCAGACAGGCAAATCATCCGGAGGCAGGCGCAAAGAAGGTGCCGTGGTAAAGGTCCTGCAGAGAGGTACCACCCAGGTGGTGGGCGCTTATCAGAAAAACAAGAATTTTGGTTTTGTGATTCCGGATAATTTTAAACTGGGGCAAGATATTTTTATCCCGCTGGAACATTCTAAAGGGGCGGTGGATGGACACAAGGTTGTGGTGGAAATTACCGATTATGGCAATGAGCGCAAGAAACCCGAAGGGAAAATTATAGAAATTATCGGGCATATCAATGACCCGGGAACGGACATCATGTCTATTGTTAAAGGATATGATTTGCCGACAGAATTCCCGCCCAAGGTATTGAAACAGGCGGAAAATGTAGGCAAGCCGGTGAGCGGGGCTGACATGGCAGGCAGAAAGGACGTGCGCAGCTGGCAGATGGTAACAATAGACGGTGAAGATGCCAAAGATTTGGACGATGCCATTACTCTGACCAGAGAGGGGGAAAATTATCGTCTGGGTGTTCATATCGCGGATGTGACCAATTACGTACAGGAGCACAGCGCTTTGGATGTGGAAGCGTTAGAGCGAGGTACCAGCGTATATCTGGTGGACCGGGTTATCCCCATGCTGCCGCATACATTGTCTAACGGCATCTGTTCTTTGAATGCCGGCGAGGACAGGCTGGCCTTGAGCTGTATCATGCTGATTGACAAGAAAGGAAATGTCATAGGACATGAGATTGCAGAGACCGTGGTGCAGGTGGATCGCAGAATGAGTTATACCAGCGTGCGTAAGATTTTGAAAGATAAAGACGAAAAAGAGCGAGAAGAATATAAAGAACTGGTCCCTATGTTTGAGCTGATGGAGGAACTGGCAGCAATCTTGCGTGAGAAACGAAGGAAACGCGGTTCCATAGATTTTGATTTCCCGGAGACAAAAATTATTCTGGATACACAGGGCAAACCTCTGGAAATCAAGCCTTATGAGCGGAATGTGGCAACGCGCATTATAGAGGATTTCATGTTGATTGCCAACGAAACCGTGGCGCAGGATTTCTTCTGGCAGGAGATTCCCTTTGTGTACCGTACGCATGATACGCCGGATACTGAGAAAATACGTAAGCTTGGCATGTTTATCAACAATTTTGGCTATTCCATCAGGATTGGACAGGATGACATTCATCCGAAAGAACTGCAGAAATTTCTGAAAAAGATTGAGGATACGCCAGAAGAGCCGCTGCTCAGCCGCCTGACGCTGCGTTCTATGAAACAGGCAAAATATACGGTGCAGTGTACTGGGCATTTTGGTCTTGCCACGCAGTATTACTGTCATTTTACCTCACCCATCCGCCGTTATCCTGACCTGCAGATTCACCGTATTATTAAGGAAACTCTGCGGGGGAGAATGAATGACAAGCGGATGGAACATTACGACAGCATCCTGCCGGAAGTAGCAGCACAGTCCAGCGCCAGAGAACGCCGTGCGGAGGAGGCGGAGCGGGAGACCGATAAGCTGAAGAAAGTAGAATATATGTCAGAGCATATCGGGGAACTGTTTGAAGGCGTTATTTCCAGCGTGACGGCATGGGGGATGTATGTGGAACTTCCCAACACGATTGAGGGGATGATTCATATCAATAATCTGATTGACGATTATTACCATTACAATGAGGAAACGTATGAACTGACCGGGGAGAGGAGCGGTAAGGTTTATAAGCTGGGACAGACGATTCAGGTTGTGGCGGCAGAAGCCGATAAATTTATGAGAACGATTGATTTTGTTTTGCCGGAAGCGGCAGAAGAATTCGGACTGGATGTTTCGCCGGAGGATGCTGGCAGATACCAAAATCAGGAGTAGAAATTTTGCAGCGGTTCATAGCCAGTAGGAATAAAAAGGTAAGAGAGGAATAGAGATGGGGAAAGAAAGTATTAAACTCATTGCCAATAATAAGAAAGCATTTCATGATTATTTTATTGAAGATAAATTTGAGGCGGGAATTAGCCTTGCAGGAACGGAGGTCAAATCTTTGCGGATGGGAAAGTGTTCTATCAAGGAATCGTTCATCCGTATTGAGAAAGGCGAAGTCATTGTCTACGGTATGCATATCAGCCCATATGAAAAAGGAAATATTTTCAATAAGGACCCGTTGCGCCCCAGAAAGCTGCTGTTGCATAAATATGAAATTAACAAAATAGATGGAAAAATGACGACCAAGGGATATACTATTGTTCCTCTGCAGGTCTATTTCAAAGGAAGCCTGGTGAAAGTTGAGATTGCGCTTGCCCGAGGTAAGAAACTCTATGACAAACGTCATGATATTGCCAAGAAGGACATGCGCAGAGAGTCAGAACGGGAATTCAAGGTGAAAAATCTGTATTGATAATTGTGCAGATAGGGAATACTAAAAAACAGAGGCTGCCGCGTGAAGCGGCAGGCCTCTGTTTTTTGTAGAAGTTCCACTGCGTGGCCCTTCACCATAAATAATGGAGCTGAGGGGAATCGAACCCCTGTCCGAAAGTCAATTCACTATGGCATCTCCCATTACAGTCATTATTTTAACATTCCCTCTGCCAACCGCCTAATGACAGGCTGCTGGTTTCAGTAGCTTCATGATACGCCCACACGCGCAAAGCTTTGCGTATGTCGTTTCCCACATAGTCGAAGCCGGTATCTTAAACTGTGGGTGGTCTAAGGCCGACTGCTGCAACTAGGCAGCGATTGCTAAATTGTCTTCAGCGTTTATATTTATTTTTCCCGTTTTAAGGCGGTCAGGAGCCGCCAATGGCTTCCATAGCTGCACAACCCCCGTCGAAACCAGTACAACCCCTGGTTT
>CAJUHY010000108.1 GCA_910585895.1 uncultured Lachnospiraceae bacterium | reverse complement strand
TGTCCTTACAGGGATTGTGGTCACATAAGATGCGTTCCTTTCTTACCATGCTGGGTATCATCATTGGTATTGCAGCTATTATAGCGATTGTCTCAACAATTAAAGGAACCAATGAGCAGATTAAAGAAAACCTGATTGGCGCCGGGGATAATACCGTCAACATCCGGTTTTATCAGGGGGACTACCCATATGAGATAGACTATAATGGCATTCCCGACGGCGTTCCGGTTATTTCGGAGGAGACCAGGCAATTGCTGCTTGATTTAAAGCATGTGGAAGGAGCATCACTTTATACTTCAAGAGAAGCATATAATGTGGTATACTATAAAAACACCGGATTGTCAGGCGGAAAAATTTATGGAGTTGACCATAATTATCTTGATACCTGCAATTATATTATTAAGCAGGGGCGTGGATTTACGGAGTCTGACTATAAGAATTTCCGCAAAGTGGCGCTGTTGGACGAGAGCAGCGCGGAGACTTTATTTCAGGGAGAGGAACCTATCGGCAAGACTCTGGAAATTCAGAGGGAGCCTTTTATAGTAATTGGCGTCATTGCAAAATCTTCCAAGTTTGAGCCGGTTATCAACAGTATTGAAGAGTATTACGATTATTCGCAGAATAATAATGGCGCACTGTATGTACCGGATACGACCTGGCCGATTTTGTACAGTTATGACGAGCCGCAGTCGGCGGTATTGAAGCTTGACAGTGTGGATAATATGACAGTGGCCGGCAGGAGTGCGGCAGAAATATTAAATTCTAAAATTAACGTGCAGGATGACACCATGAAATACAAGGCGGACGATTTGTTAAAGAAAGCTGAGGATATTCAAAAGTTGGGGCAGTCCACAAATATGATGCTGATATGGATTGCCGGAATTTCTTTGCTGGTAGGCGGTATCGGCGTTATGAATATCATGCTGGTGTCCGTTACAGAGCGTACACAGGAGATTGGTTTAAAGAAAGCCATCGGTGCAAGGAAAGGCAAGGTTCTCGGGCAGTTCCTTACAGAGGCAGCTGTGTTGACCAGTCTTGGAGGGCTGGTAGGCGTGATTGTGGGGATTATACTTGCGGAAGTGATTTCCAGGGTGACAGGTACTTTGATGGCAATCAGTGTTCCGGCGGCAGTGCTCGCAGTGGTATTTTCCATGTTTATTGGTATCCTGTTTGGGCTTCTGCCTTCCTACAAGGCGGCGAACTTAAATCCGATAGAAGCGTTGCGACATGAGTGAACCTAAGGAGGGACCCAGCAAAGCTGGGAGGATGCCTTAGGTTATGTGGCGGGACTGGAGAAGTAAATGGATGTATAATGCTTAAATGCAATGTTAATGTTTTTAGGAGGAATTTATGATTGATTTAAAATTTTTAAGAGAAAATCCCGATGTTGTGAAACAGAATATCCGCAACAAGTTTCAGGACAGCAAACTGCCCCTGGTAGATGAGGTAATCGAGCTGGATGCAAAGGCGAGAAAGACCCAACAGGAGGCAGATGCGCTGCGGGCTGACAGGAAGAAGCTGTCGAAACAGATTGGCGCCTTGATGGGACAAGGCAAGAAGGAAGAGGCGGAAGAAATCAAGGTCCAGGTCAATGCCGGGGCCGAGCGTCTGGCAGAGCTTGAGAAGATGGAAGGGGAACTGCAGGAACAAGTCACGAAAATAATGATGACGATTCCCAATATCATCGATTCCTCTGTGCCGATTGGCAAAGATGACAGTGAGAATGTGGAAGTGCAGAAATACGGCGAACCTGTGACGCCGGATTTTGAGATTCCTTACCATGCAGAAATCATGGAACGTTTTGGCGGGCTGGATTTGGACAGCGCCAGGAAGGTAGCGGGCAATGGATTCTATTATCTGATGGGAGATATTGCCAGGCTGCATTCAGCAGTGATTTCCTATGCAAGGGATTTTATGATAAACCGTGGCTTTACTTACTGTGTCCCGCCTTTTATGATCCGCAGTAATGTTGTGACGGGCGTGATGAGTTTTGCAGAGATGGATGCCATGATGTATAAGATTGAGGGGGAAGACCTCTACTTAATCGGAACCAGCGAGCATTCAATGATTGGCAAATTTATTGATACTATTCTTACAGAAGAGCAGCTGCCGCAGACCCTGACCAGCTATTCTCCCTGTTTCCGCAAGGAGAAGGGCGCGCACGGCATAGAGGAGCGCGGCGTGTACCGTATCCATCAGTTTGAAAAGCAGGAGATGATTGTGGTCTGCAAGCCGGATGAGTCGAAGATGTGGTTTGACAAATTGTGGCAGAATACGGTAGATCTGTTCCGTTCCCTGGACGTTCCGGTACGGACGTTGGAGTGCTGTTCCGGCGACCTTGCTGATTTGAAAGTGAAATCTGTGGACGTAGAAGCCTGGTCCCCCAGGCAGCAGAAGTATTTTGAGGTGGGAAGCTGTTCTAATCTGGGAGATGCCCAGGCACGCCGCCTGAAAATCCGTGTAACCGGCAAAGAGGGCAAGTATTTCGCGCATACCTTGAACAATACGGTCGTAGCGCCGCCGCGTATGCTGATTGCATTTCTGGAAAATAATCTATGCGAGGATGGAAGTGTAAAGATACCAGAAGCTTTGCGTCCTTATATGGGCGGGCAGGAGAAGATTGTTCCGTCAGAGAAATAATAAATCCGGGAAGAAATTAAATCCATATGGTTATCTTTTAGGGAAACAGTCCGGCAGACATACGGTTATGGTATGTCTGCCGGGTTTTTTGTCTTACAGTACCTTGGCAATCCGCAGCAGAGTTTCCTGCCTGGGTTTGTCCATATTTTTTAAGGTATTGATTAATTCATGTTCAATTACAGAATCCGGCGAATGGTATTCGTTTTCTAAAATATAGTCTAAAGTAGTATCCAATGTATTGCAGATGCGTACCAGGAGCGAGAGGGAAACCTTGGCTTTATTTGTCTCTATGTTGCTGATATGGGAGACATTTACATTGGTCTTGTGCGCAATATATTCCTGAGTCAGCATTTTCTCATTGCGGACTTCCCGTATTCTCTGGCCAATAAGGGCGAAATTCACATCTTCCATAATCATACATTCCTCCTGTCTTATTTTAATTCTTTCCGTTTCCCATATTCGTTACCCAATAATATTTATATAATCTAATTGTAATATTTTATAGTTATAGTATAATAATCTATAACTATAAAATATATAGTAATAATAGAAAATTGCGAAACAAGTTTGCAAAATTGATTCCAACAAGTAAAAATCCGA
>CAJUHY010000107.1 GCA_910585895.1 uncultured Lachnospiraceae bacterium | reverse complement strand
TAAGACGGAGGAGGGGGGATTTGAACCCCCGCGCCGGGACTACCGACCTACTGGTGTTCGAAGCCAGACCCTTCAGCCACTTGGGTACTCCTCCAAAATTTATGTGGTCAGTAACAGTATAACAAATATTTCTAAAAAAGCAAATGAAAAATCTTGTGGAGAGTAAAAATATGGGATATAATTGTAAGTACAAGTCAAATTCCCCATGAAAGCAGGGGGGACATCAAATAAAACGCAAAGGATGTGATATCATGAAACGAATTGGAATGTTGACAAGTGGAGGCGACTGCCAGGCATTAAATGCCGCAATGCGTGGTGTGGTAAAGGGACTGAGCAAGAACCTGGAAGCGCTAGAAGTTTACGGTTTCTATGAGGGGTATAAAGGTCTGATTTACGGAAATTACCGTCTGCTCACCTCCGGGGATTTTTCTGGAATCCTCACCAAAGGAGGCACAATCCTTGGAACCTCAAGGCAGCCATTTAAGTTGATGCGGGTTCCCGATGAGAAGGGGCTTGATAAGGTGGAGGCAATGAAGCAGACTTACTATAAACTGCGCCTGGACTGCCTGGTAATCTTAGGGGGAAATGGGACGCAGAAGACGGCAAATCTGCTGCGCGAGGAAGGTTTGAATATCATCCATCTGCCGAAGACGATTGACAATGATATTTTTGGCACAGATGTGACGTTTGGTTTCCAGAGCGCTATCAACATAGCTACAGATGCGATTGACTGTATCCATACGACTGCGGCATCCCACAACCGCGTGTTTATCGTAGAAGTTATGGGGCATAAGGTAGGATGGCTGACATTGTATGCCGGGATGGCAGGCGGTGCGGATATCATTCTCCTGCCGGAAATTCCTTACGACATTAATAAGATTGTAGAGGCGATAGAGGGAAGGAACCGTTCAGGCAAAGGATTTACGATTCTTGCAGTGGCGGAGGGCGCGATTTCCAAAGAGGATGCCAAGCTCAGCAAGAAGAAATTAAAAGAAAAGCAGGAGAAGAACAAATATCCTTCTGTTTCTTATGAGGTTGCAGCGCGTATTCAGGAGAAGACCGGAAGTGAAGTGCGTGTTACAGTTCCAGGTCATACACAGCGCGGCGGCAGCCCCTGTCCTTATGACCGTGTGCTCTGTACCAGGCTGGGTGCAGCAGCGGCAGAACTCATCCTCAATGATAAATACGGTTATATGGTCGCGATGATAGATGGAAATACTAAGAAAGTGCCATTAGGAGATGTGGCAGGAAAGCTTAAAATGGTAGAACCGGATTCCAAGATTATCCGTGAAGCAAAATTGATAGGAATTAGTTTTGGAGATTAAAGATGTCTTATACTGCGTTATACCGCAAATTTCGTCCCCAAGAATTTGAAGATGTCAAAGGACAGGAACATATTGTTACAACATTGAAGAACCAAATCAAAGCAGATAGGCTGGGACACGCCTATCTGTTTTGTGGGACGAGGGGAACCGGGAAGACCACCATTGCCAAGATATTTGCCAAGGCAGTGAATTGCGAACATCCCGAAGACGGAAGTCCCTGTGGGAACTGTCCCTCTTGTAAAGCAATTGCAGGAGGCGTTTCCATGAATGTAATCGAAATAGATGCGGCTTCTAACAACGGCGTCGACAATATTCGTGAAATCCGCGAGGAAGTGGCATATTCACCAACCGAGGGCAAATACAAGGTATACATCATCGATGAGGTTCATATGCTTTCCATAGGAGCCTTCAATGCGCTGCTGAAAACTTTAGAGGAGCCCCCTTCTTATGTTATCTTTATTCTTGCCACTACAGAAGCCCATAAGATACCGATTACGATTCTTTCCAGATGCCAGAGGTACGATTTCAGGCGCATTGCCATTGGGACGATAGGGGAAAGGCTGACAGAGCTGATGGAGCAGGAGCAGGTTGCGGTGGATCCAAAAGCCATCCGTTATATTGCCAAGGCAGCAGATGGTTCTATGCGCGATGCCTTAAGCCTGCTGGACCAGTGCATTGCTTTTTATCTGGGACAGGAATTGACGTATGACCGGGCGCTGGAAGTTTTAGGAGCTGTGGACACAGAGGTATTTTCCAGAATGCTTCGCAAAATCATAGAAAGAGATATTTCCGGCGTGATTGCCCAGTTGGAGGAATTGCTTATCCAGGGGCGTGAGCCAGGTCAGTTTGTGACGGATTTCACTTGGTATCTGCGCAACTTGCTTTTGCTGCAGAGTTCTGATAATATGGAGGACGTGCTGGATATCTCCAGTGACAATCTCGCCTTGCTGCAAGAAGAAGCGAAGATGATGGATGCGGCAGAGCTTATGCGTTATATTCGGATTTTTTCGGAATTGTCCAGTCAGATTCGGTATGCTGCCCAAAAGCGGGTATTGATGGAAATTGCTCTGATTAAGCTGTGCAGACCTCAGATGGAGAGAGATTACGAATCTCTGGCATTGAGGATTGCTCAATTAGAAGACAAAATAGAAAAAGGGATTGCGGCGCAGCCTGCAGGTTATCCTTTGTCGGGTCAAGGCGGTTATGATGGCGCAGATAATAATTCGTATCTGGGAGAATCGAATAAGGCTTCACGCCCAGGCGCGCAAGCGAGGCCCAAGCTGCCCAAAGCAGTGCCGGAGGATGTGCGGCAGGCAGTGCAGAATTGGCGTTCGATTGTGGAGAGTTTGTCTGGTGTGATGAAAATGTATTTAAAATCTGCCCGACCGAGCTTGACAGAAGGCGGACAGCTTTTGCTTATATTGGAAGATGAGATGGCGGAATCTTTTGTCAATAAAGAGGAGCATCGGGAAGAGTTGAGGGCAGCCATAGAAAAGAGGATAGGGAAAGAAATTTCCTTTAAAATAGAATTGAACCAGAGCAACCAGCCCTTTGAGGAGACTTATGTGGACCTCGAAAAAATGATTAACATGGAAATTACAATTGAAGATTAGGAGGACATGGCAATGGCAAAACGAGGAGGTTTCCCGGGAGGGATGCCCGGCAACATGAATAATCTGATGAAGCAGGCACAGAAAATGCAGAAGCAGATGGAAGATGCGACAAAAGAACTGGAAGAGAAAGAGGTGACAGCGACAGCTGGCGGAGGAGCCGTGGAAGTGACTATTTCCGGTAAGAAAGAAGTGACCAGGGTAAAACTGGCGGAGGAAGTTGTTGACCCGGATGATATTGAGATGCTCGAGGACTTGATTATGGCTGCCACAAATGAAGCGCTCCGCAAGATTGAGGAGACCTCGCAGCAGGCAATGGCGAAGATTACCGGAGGACTTGGCGGGGGATTTCCGTTCTGATAAGTTTCCGGGACAGATTTAGCGGTGGTTCGTTATAGCCTTATTTTAGGGAGGATTTCATGGATTATTATAGCAGCCAGATAAGTAAATTGATTGAAGAACTGTCTTCTCTGCCTGGAATTGGAAGCAAGTCGGCACAACGGCTTGCTTTTCATAT
>CAJUHY010000106.1 GCA_910585895.1 uncultured Lachnospiraceae bacterium | reverse complement strand
GTGAAGGTAACGCAGTCCGATGGAAACCTGGACAAGGAGGTTTGGCTGAATATCAGCGAGACAGCACACTAGTCTGAGAGGAGGGAAACGAGTGACAGATATCACACAAGTACTGGATTCCATGGAGAATGCCTTGCGGCTGCAGATTCAGGCAGGCGCAGACCGTAGAGCTGCAAAGGCGGAACGTGAAGAGGATGAGTTCAAAGAGAAGCTTTCGCGCGCTGCCGCCAGCAAAATGGAACTGGAAGGCATTGCAGCAAAAGTAAAAGGCTCGGAAGAGTCCGTGCGTAGGGACCAGATGATGGCGCTGATGATGGGTGGGTTCTAAAGCAAAATGCGGCAAGGCCTCCGTCACCGGAGGCCTTAATTTCATACGATTATATCACTATATGGACTGCATCAGTGCATGAAGAAGCATGATGTGGTACTCTTCGTCTTTTATAATCCGCGCCAGGACAGCATTCACGCAGTCGTCTTTCATCATCCTCATATGAGCTTCATACTGGGCGATTGCCCCTTTCTCCGCTTCTATGTCAGATAGCAGCATACCTTTGAGGTTTTCCGGTATTTTCAGATATTCCGGCGTCCACATTTTTGCCCCGCCATTGCGGTATTTTGCAACAAAACTAATGTTTCCGCCCAGCAGCACAATCAGTTCCCCTAATTTCTGCAGATGCATCATCTCCGCCATGGCAATTCCCAGCAGGGTTTTTGCGACGGGGCATCTTTCACCGGACAGGCGGTTCTCATTATTGATATACTGGGTGATTGCAGACATCTCCGAGACGGTGCCGCAGTAATCGATACTAAGCAGGTTGGCATAGGAAGGATTCTTTTCCCTCACCTGAATCTGAGGATACGGCAAATCCGCCATAATTGGCCGAATGCCCATAAAATTACAATCGTTCACCAGCGTATTCCCTTTACTTTCCATACTCAAAACTCCAATCTGTTTATCTATAACTATTATATTGGAGTTTTCAGATACTGTGCCTCTTTATGGCTCTGCAATGAACAATACACCCAATGTCCCAGGCCCGCAATGGCTGGAGACAACGCCTCCGGCCCGAGTCTCTGAGATTTCCGCAAACACGCCCAAGCTTCTGAGATATTCCTCAACTTCCCTGACAATCCGGGCGTCGCCCACAGAATGCGTGATGAACACGCGTGCCGGACGTGCTGTCTTCAATTCTGCTTCCATGTCCTGCACATAAAGTTTCACTACTTTTGCCAAATTACCACGGTATTTCTTCGCCACTTCCATCTTACCATCGACCACCACAATCTTAGGATGCAGCTTTAACATTCCTCCGGCTAACGCGGCCACGCCGCTGCATCTGCCTCCGCGGTGAAGGTACGTCAGCGTGTCTACTACAAAGCTGCTGCGCACCAGCGGGCGCAGTTCCTCCAACTTCTGTATGATTTCCTGCGCTCCCAGGCCTTCTTTCGCCATACAAGCGGCTTCTACGACAAGCAGCCCGATACCAGTTGACAGATTCTTTGAATCAAAGGCAAAGGCGCGGTCAGACGCCTCCAGATCCTCGATAGCAAGGCGCATGATATTCAGGGAGGAGGACATCGTCTCTGAGATAGAGAAACACAACACCTCATTGCCGCCCTCTAGCAGCCTGCCAATCATTTCTGTCGCGTCTTCTATGGACGGAGCCGCCGTTTTCGGTGTAGTTTTGTTTTCATCGGACCATCTGAAGATTTCGTCCGGCCTGATATCCACGCCATCCTTATAATCCTCAGCCCCCATCAGTACATGCAATGGAAGGATTTGAATATCATATTGCTCTGTTAACTCCTGTGACAAATCACAGGTACTATCTGACAAAATTTTTACCATATTGTATTCTCTTTCCTTAATATAAGATTCACTATTTTAAATAGCTAATACTAACTATACCTGTTCTTCCTGTTTTTTTCAAGGACAACGCAGATAAGTAAGGTATTTATAATTCCATAAGACTAAAAAGAACCCCCAGACAGCCGCTTTCTGCCTGGGAGCCCTGTTTAAAAGGGAGGTCTGCCCTGCCTGTGCATCAGGTAGGTGCATCCAATATAAATTTATTTTCCTGACGTTTCGGTGAGCCGCATCCCTCCTGCTGCACCGAACCGCCCGGCTGTTCTGTTTGTAGCTGGCCGGAAGGCACTTCTTGCGGCTGACCATTCACAGTCCCATCCGTCTGTGACGGGACATTATCTATCTCTGATTGGCTGCCACCCGGCTGTGACGGTGAATTCTCCGTTCCCGTCGCACCTCCTTCCGGCTGTGACGGCGGGCTCTCTGTTCCTGGTTTGCCGCTATCTTCCGGCTTTCCTAAAACGCTTCCTGTCCCAGATTGGCCGCCGCTTTCCGGCTGTTGTGGAACATCGCCTGGAGTTATCGGCCCTTCTTCCCCAGTCTGCACCGCTCCATTCCCAGTTCCTGCCGGAATGGCATCTTCTTTCTTTGCTGAATCTTCCAAATTTTCCGTACCACTGGAATTTTCAAGCTTTTGGTCATCTGTATTCCCTTCTACATCCTGACAATCTTCTTTCAGACCCTGCTTTTCATCCTCAGATTCCTTCTTCGTCTGATCCTTCCCCGGCTCTTTTGTTTTCGGCTCATCTTTGCCTGGCTGTTTTTCCGGATTCGTTTTCTTTGATGAATCTGTTTCCGGCTCCTGCCCCGATCCCTCCGGCAATGATGGCTCCTGCGGCTTCACTCCGCCGTCCTGTGCGGCAGCCCGCTCTTTCTCAGATGCCTCTGACAGTTTCAATTCCAGGGAAGTATAATCCTGACAATACTGTATCAATTCATTGACTGACATCTGCTGCACCTGCTCTTCGGCCAGCCCGCAGCTCTTTGTCAGTTCTGCCTCCAGCAGCTTACGCCCCTGGCTCTCGGTTCTGCTTTGGACCTCCTGAAAAGCTGTCGTCACGCCAGATACCTTCAACTCTGTCAGTTTCCGGTCAATCCCTTCTCCTAACGTGCGTTCCAGATTTTCACAGATATATTTGTCCTTTGCAGCAAGCGTCACCAATATCCCTCCGTTCTCACGGAGATAAGATTTTTCTACTACATCCTGAATCAGCACATCTAACAGTTCCTGCACCGTTCCTTTTTTCCATCTCAACTCTTTTACAACATCTTTTCCATCCTGATTCAATCCTTTTAACCGTTTTACCTGATGTGCCTCATCCACTTCAATCTGTATGCTGGGGTTGATATCGAGAACCATATACACGCACTTCTCGTCCTCCCTCAGCAAGCCCAAGACGCACAAACAGATGATTGCCAGACTCGCACACAGAGACAGCGCATATCTTGGAAACCTTCCTATATTAAATTTTCCGTTCCGTGAAGGCGTCTCATTGACCGTCTCAGACCATGCAACCTCCTGTTTCCTGCTCTCTTCCAACACTGCTTCAAACAAATCTGGTGACAGTTCCGAAAACCCTTCCTCTATTCTCTTTTTTAATTCCTTCTTTTTCATAGCTTCTCACCAAATTCTTTCTGCAATTTACGAATCCCTCTGTGATAGCGCGCCATCACTGTCCCCAGAGGCATTTCCAGCAGCTTTGCGATTTCCCTGTGTTTGAGGCCGCCTATATCGTGCATGATAATCAGATTCCTATCCTCAGCGGAGAGATGCCCAAACATCCTCTCCAAAACAATCCGGTTCTCAACATCCGACATATCCTCAAACCCCAGGCTATTCTCCATATCCTCAAAATTGACCTCTGTAACCTGAACTTTGCGCCGTTTCATCAGAAAAAGATTCTTGGCTATCTTCATCATCCACGCCATCGGATTTCCCTGCTCCCGATACAGATGGCAATTCTTATAGACCTGGACGTATGTATCCTGCAGCAAGTCCTGTGCATCCTCCCTGTTCATGGTATAAGAGAGGAGGAATGCATAGAGCGGCTTGTATGTAACGTCATACAGTTCCTGAAATGCAGCTTGCTCTCCCTGCATT
>CAJUHY010000105.1 GCA_910585895.1 uncultured Lachnospiraceae bacterium | reverse complement strand
CCAATGCCCAATCCACGCAAATAGTATTTTAGCTTCATAACTTATAACTCTTCCTCTCTGAATAATCCAATTACAAGCCTTACCTCACCAACGCCAAGCCCCAATGCTTTGGCAATCTCAATTGCCGACTTGCCTTCTTTGTATTTTTCCAGAATCATCTGATTATGATTAAGCTGTTCTCCCTTTTGCTGTTCTTCTGTTGTATCCTGATGTTCAGAAAGTGTGTCCACCAGGTCAGCCTCCTCTGGTACAGGGGGAGCCTGCTGTATCTGCTGTGCTTCCTGGACTTTGCGGATAATTTCATCAGATTCTGCCACCGTCTTCTCAACTTTCTGTTCCAATTCTTCCAGATGAATGCCAAGTTGTGCAAGATTTCCGGCATATTTTGTCAACTCTGAATGTTTGTCATTCAGCATACTGTACAAAAACATAACTTCATTGTGGGTCTTATTGATGGACTCCAGAACAGTATCTGAATACTCCGTCAATACCCGCATTTTTTCATTTGTTTCTTTGTCCAGCGCTCGCTCTACAACTTCCATAGATTTTTCAATAGAGTGGTCGATGACCTGGTCTACCATGTTGTCAACTTTCTTTTGAGCATCATTTAAATTCCGTTCCAGAATCTTTCTCATCTCTTCTGTACTTAACTCTGAAAGCTTGTTCAATTCATTACTGGACAATTTTTCTGTAATGAAGAAACTGGCAATCATCAGAACAATCCCAACTACTAATAAACAAATTTCTAATGTGCTCATCTCAATACCTACACCTTCATGTCAAAGCCTCCCGGCCGGGTCTTTGTGCTTGCCTTTCTACTGTTATCTTCTTTCTCTTTCTTCTTTTTCTTCTTGTCCCGAAGATTTTCGTATTCATTGCTGCCTTTTTCTCTGGCATCAAATTTCTGTTCAGGATTATCAGAATCATTAGCCTGATTAACCTGACGCATATGCTGCATAGTTTCCTTGGCAAACTGAGTCTGCACATTCTGCTGTTGCAGCATAGGCCTGTTATCTTCGTTCTGTTTTAACGCACTCACATCCTGACTACGCTGTACTACTCCATGAAACTCTACCGGTCTGATAGACATACCACCACTCCTTCCTCACGGCACGTATCCGGCTACAAAGGACGCGCTACTATCTCGCCACGTTCCTTGACATACCTCGTACAGGAACGTTCTGACTTAATACTCATGCTTACATCAGAAATTGTAATCGTCACTCCTGGATAAATAGTTCCTTTTATCTTAATCTTGGCATTACCGGACATCTGAATCTTTTCATGCAGCCCTTTCATTTCTTGCTGCAACTCTGCCAAGCGCTTCTGCTCCTGCTTAAAATTCTTGGCGATTGCCTGAACCTGCTGAACACGCTCCTGCGAAACAGCCTCTTTTTTCTGTAATTTCTCATTGAAATTCACAAGAATTGGGCGCATCTTATCCAAATTCTGCTTACTGTCAATGATATTCTGATTCACTTCCTCATAACGAACTTTCATTGCCGGCTGCACCCCTACTTCCACTTGGGTCACAGTTCCCATCGCAGAGCCAATAGTCTGAGCTTCCACTACATTTCCTGCACGAATCAAACCACCGCTTGCAAACCCTTTTTTTCCTCGGATACGAATATCGGCCTCGGCAGAAACCTTGCTGTGTAATATACATCCGGTCTCTATATAACCTCCCGCAACTACGGTAGCATTCTCAATAAACTTGGAAATGATGTTTTCTTTCGCTTCTACCCTTCCCTTGCTCATACCGTTAATTCCACGTTTGACAATAATCTGCCCGCCAGCGGACAAAAACGCCGCTTCAACGACACCCTCGACAATAATATCTCCTTTTGCTGTTACAGAAAATCCGCTTTTCACATTTCCTTTGATGGTCACATTTCCATCATACACAATATTTCCAGTCGTATTATCCACATCTGCAGGCACGTCGTATACATCTGCCACAAAAACTTTGCCGTTTACCAGACTTGCATGACCAGTAACATTAGAATAAATCTCCGTCTTATCTTCGGAAAGTGTAATATTATTGGCAAAATCCAGTTTCAGGTTCTTTTCCTGACGTCCCTGGACCGGTCCGCCGCACACGTCTTTCCCCGGCTTACCTGGAACAGCTGGATGAAGCTTCGCTAACATCTCACCTGCTTCCACACGGCTGATAGTATTCAACTCCCGATAGTCCACACTTCCATCTTCATTCCTTTTGGGCCGCAGATTATGGTTGGTGTTAAAGAAATACTCAATCCAGGCATCCTCGCCGTTAACTGGCGGAGTTCCCTTTGCAAAAATATAATCTACACAATACTGGCGGTCTGCCAGAAACTTTTGAATTGTCTCCGCAGCAATACCTTGTGTAATATTTCGGAACTGCAAATCATCAAGAATCTCCTTTTCTGTCATCAACTTACCCTGATTGGATGGGGCATGGAAACGGCAGAAAGCTAACATCTTGTCACTGGAAATCGTAACCTCCATCTGTTCATTCTCATAAATACCCCGGCTTTCCCCCACATAAACCTGCCGTATATCCTGCGTAGGCACTGTTACTGCTTCATTTAATTCTTTGAGGTTATAACTTGTATAACCTTTCATGTCCAGATACTCTGTTACTTCCTTTAACTCAAGTTTTTTTCCTCCATCTTCCGGGGGGACAATCTGAACCATTACTCCTGCATTCTGGACATCCAGTTTAAAATATGCATTTTTACCCATTAAAACCCTCCATCTAGCTAGTCAGTCAATATATTCATGTAAGGTCCCATCGTCTTCTTCATCTTAAGCAATGCCTTTGTATGAAGCTGTGAAACTCTTGATTCAGACACCTCAAGAACATTGCTGATTTCCTTTAATGTCAAATCCTCATAATAATATAAAGTTATTACTTTCCGCTCCTTCTCCGTAAGCGCTTCTAAGGACTTTCCCAATACTTTCTTTAATTCTTCTTCTGCAACAGCATCTTCCGGCTGGATAAAATGTGAATTCCCCTTAGCATCCATAACCGGCTCCATGCCCTGCTCTACATACTCATTGAGGGAAACCATATTGGTAACTTTGAGCTGTGACTGCCAGTTCAGCAGTTCTTCTCCGCTCACATTCAGCTCCTCTGCAATTTCCTCATCTAATGCTGTTCTTCCTGTCCGTTCTTCTACTTTCTTGATTGCCGCTTCAATCTTTTTTTGCTTCTGCCGGACAGTACGCGGAATCCAGTCCATTTTACGAATCTGATCCAATATAGAACCACGAATCCTCAAACTGGCGTATGTCTCAAATTTAACATCTTTTTTTACATCAAATTTATCTATGGCATCAATCAGTCCAAATATGCCATAGCCCACTAAATCGTCATATTCTACGTTATAGCCTAGATACATGCTCAGCCGCCCTGCCACAATTTTGACTAAAGGCGCATACTCCACAATAATCTGCTCTCTCAATTCCGGCGTAGGCCTCTTTAAAAATTCAGCCCATAAATTTTCTCTTTCTGCTGCGTTCATCCAAAAGCCCCCAAGACTACGGAAATCCCGGATATGGGCATTCCGTTTTTTCTGCATAACTTATCTGCAAAACACTTATCTTTCTGCAGACTCTTCTGTGGATTCATCCGCCATCTCTTCCGGGCTCTCGCCCTCCTCTGTGTCGGATTCCTCTCCTGCCTCTTCCGTGGCCTCTTCTTCTGGCTCTTCCTTGAAATTTTTGTCTAGCACCAGCTTTGCAATGCATCCTAAAATATAAAAAGATACTAAAATAATGACCAGCGTCTGCACAAACTTCGCTGTCTCCATGTGCATTGTAAATCCCAGTATACAGGTGATTAAGCCTGCAACCAGTGTAATAATAACCGGTACCTGTTTCGTCTTCATAACTTATCACCCTTTAAATGATTTTTAATGGTTTTCCTACTGCCTTGATATAAAAATCTCCCGTTTCCGGATACAATTCAACGGTGCGCCCAAAGTTCAGGCCCGTATCCTCAGCAAGCAGCGGAATACCTAATTGATTCAGCTTAGCTTTGGACGCGATAGCATTGCGTTCGCCTACATTACCAACGCCAGACACGCCTTTCACCTCAAACATTTTCGCTCCGCCTGCAATCTTAGCGACCAGACGCCGCCTGTTGGCGCCCGCCATAGTTACTCTCTTAATCAATTCTTCAATTCCTGTGTCTGCAAATTTGGCAATATTTGAATTGTTCCTCATCTGCTTACTGTCCGGAAGCATGATATGCGCCAGGCCGCCAACCTTGGTAACGGGATCGTATACTGCAATCCCAATACACGATCCTAACCCCAGCGTAGTAATCATATCCGGTGCTTTGCATATATTCAAATCTGCCATTCCAACTTTAATTGTAGCCATG
>CAJUHY010000104.1 GCA_910585895.1 uncultured Lachnospiraceae bacterium | reverse complement strand
AAGTAAAGTACTGCAAAAGCTGTTATACGCTCACAGATGATGAGTTGTGTCCCATCTGCAAAAATCAAGGGCGAAACCATAAGATGATTATGGTGGTGGAGGATACGCGTGACCTTGCGGCATACGAAAAAACCAACAAATATGAGGGCGTGTACCACGTGTTGCATGGTGCAATTTCCCCAATGCTCGGCATAGGTCCCAATGACATCCGGCTCAAAGAACTGATGCAGCGTTTGCAGGAGGAGGTGGATGAAGTTATTATCGCCACTAATTCCAGTCTGGAAGGGGAGACCACGGCAATGTATATCAGTAAATTGATTAAGCCCACAGGGATAAAGGTATCCAGAATCGCCAGCGGCGTGCCGGTGGGCGGGGATTTGGAATATATAGATGAGATGACGCTGCTGCGGGCGCTGGAGGGAAGGACGGAGTTATAGGGGCATTACTCTGTTGTATTGGATGACTTGAAATTTCTGTCGGTCGATTGGCGGAATTTTAGTGACAGAGATTGGCAAAAATTTCCAATCGTGTGTGTTACCATCGAGGAAAAAGAGGTGAGGGCATGATAGAAATTATTTGCAAGGATGAACCGGAAAAAACCGTTTTAAACAAAGAGGAGACGGTCTTTTTACCGAAAAATATACGACAGGTCGGAAGCCCCAGAGGAAGGCATCGCATTTATCTGGAGGATTATGTATATACATATCTGAAGAGCGCAGCGAAGAACAGTGAAGCGTGTGCGGGCGTATTTTTAGGAAAAAGCCGGGTGGTGAAAGATATCCGCTACACGTTTGTCAGTGGAGTGGTTGAATGCAGCGCTGCGGTTTTCCAGTGGGAAAATATTAGCCTGGATGAGAGTTTTTGGGATTACATTTACAAAGAGCAGAAGCAGTATTTTTCAGAACTTGAGATTGTGGGCTGGGTTCTGGGAAAAGCCGGACAAGCTATGGAACTGACCCCGGCGGTGGAGGCGGCTCATCGCAAATATTTTGCCGGCAGGGATAAAATTCTCATGCTTATTGATATACTGGAAGAGGAAGAATTGTTTTTCATCTATGAGCAAGGTTACCTTCAGAAACGGGAAGGTTATTACATTTATTATGAAAAAAACCTTGCTATGCAGGAATATATGATTTATAAGCGGGAAGAAGAAATGCGCCTGACAGAATTGAAATACCATGAGCTTGAGAAGGAGAATGCTGCACAGGAAGAAGCCATGCAGGAAGCTGAGTCTGCAGAAGAAGAAACTGCTGAGGAAATAGAAAAAGTCTCAGAGAACGAGCAGGGTCTGGCGGACGAACCGCAAATTAAGACGCAGCAGTGGCAGGATGCCCAGCCGATTCCCAAAGAGCCAAAGACCCAGGCAGAGGAGGCGCTGGAGACTTACCGGCAAATGCTTTTAGAACGGCAGGGGAAGCGGGAAGAGAGGCAAAACCGCAGATTTCTTTACACAGCTTCCTCCTTTTTTTTGGTAGTACTCTGTGTCATCGGGATTACCACTATCAATAATTACCGGAAAATGCAGGAGGTTGAGGATGTATTAAATGTGATGAGCGGAAGCAAATCACAATCGTCAACGTCCGGGAAAACGGACATGGTGAAAAATGATGCTGGCGGGGAAAATCCTTTGGTTGTGGAAAGCGTTGAATCTCAGATTGAGCCATTAGATGCTGTTGGGCAGGAAGCGCCGCAGACTCCGACTGGCGGCAAGCAGACATCTGGGAATGCGGCGGACAGCGCAGGAAGTGAAGCAGCTGGAAATGCAGCGGACAGCGCAGGACGTGAAACAGCTGGAAATGCAGAGGATGGCGCTGGAGGCGAGGAAGCGGCCGGGAACACAGCGGCTGGTACAGGACGTGAAGCAACTGGAAATCCGGCAGATTCAGCTGGTAATGGAGGAAGCGACAACGCTGTGGATGTCAATGGAGCCTCCGGTCAGTCTGCGGACGAAGGAAGCCAGGAGGCTTCGCCGGAGCATTCGGAGGGTAATGGTCAGGGTGAGACGCAGGAGACAGCAGCAGTGCAGCAGGTAGGTGAGAAGAAGTATTATACAGTACAGGCTGGAGATACATTAAACTCTATCTGCCTTAAACTTTACCAGAGCAAAGATAAGGTGCAGGCGTTGAAGGAACTCAATGAGATTGAAGATGGAGATAAGATTCTTGTGGGACAAAAGCTGCTTCTTCCATAAGAAATTAATGCGCAGAAGATGAGAGTATGCTATACTGGTACAACGGAGGTGTGATTTTGGACAAGCAGGCATACCGGGTGGTAACATCAGACGTAAATGAAATGAATGAAAAAATCCACAAACACCGCAGGAGGATTCTTATCCTGACGGTGCTTGTGGTTGTTTTGCTGTTAGGGACAGTGTCAGGGACCTATATCTATTTCCAGACCAGGAATTATACGGATTACGAGGTCTTGGATTCCGTGGAACGCGAGGATTCCAGCGGAACTAATTTTGCCGTTTTTAATGGAAATATCATTAAGTACAGCAAAGATGGTGCGACATGTATCAATGCAGACAACTATATGATCTGGAATCAGACTTATGAAATGCAGTCTCCCATGGTGGATACCTGCGAGGATTATGCTGTAGTTGCCGATAAAAAAGGGGAAAAGATTTACATTATGGATATGCAGGGACCTTGTGGGGAAATCAAGACGACCATGCCGATTCAGCGGGTGCAGGTGGCAAATCAGGGTATGGTAGCTATTTTGATGGAGCAGGAAGGGACGGGCTATATTCATCTGTATGACAGAAATGGGACATTTTTGGCGGAGGGTGAACTGCATACGGAAAACAGCGGGTATCCGTTAGACATTGCTATTTCCAATGATGGAAAGAAGATGGCGGTATCCTTGTTGGATGTGAATGAGGGAAATGTCAAAACAACGATTCGATTTTATAACTTTGATGCTGCAGGCCAAGAAGAGATTGATAATATTGTGGGAGAATATTCTTATGCAGATATGGTGTTTCCGCAGCTGCAATTTCTTGAAAATGATATCATGGCTGCATTTGGAACAGGAAAGACAGTTATATTTGAAGGAAAAGAGAAACCAGAGGTTAGAAATGAAATAACTGCAGAATCAGAAATACGCAGTATATTCTATAATAACACTTGTCTGGGATTTGTATATGCGAATGAAAATAAGGAACTTCCATACAAAATGCGGGTGTTTGACCTTGAGGGAAAGGAAGTTTTTTCCAGGGACTTCGGCGTGGAATATGAGGAAATCAGATTTTTAGAAAATGGAGAAGTTTGTGTACGCGGTGAGATGGAATGTGCCATCTATACATTGCGGGGCTGGGAGAAGTTTCATGGAAATTTTGATAAAAGCATCAAAGAGGTCCTTTCGGTTGGAGGAATCCGCAACTACATATTTTTGAGAGAGGGAGAGACACAAAAGGTAAGACTGAAATAGGAGTGAGGAAATGGACATATTATTGATTGTAGTGCTGCTAATTCTGGCAGGTTTTGGTCTGCACGGTTATCTGCGTGGTCTGGTGCGCGTGTTATTTTCCCTGGTGGCAGTCTTTTTGACGATTGTACTTGCCACAGCCATAGCCCCTTATGCAGCACATTTTCTGCAGACGCAGACACCGTTATACCAAACCGTTAAAGAGAAATGTGTAGATTACCTGCAATCGTCTGTAGAAGATGGGATACAGCAGGAAACACAAGGGCCGGAAACAGGCACAGTGTTTGGCATCAAAATGCCTGAGGAACTACAGGAAATATTTGCAGAAAATGCAAGTGGTCAGGATAGTCTGATTGAGGCTGCCGGGGTCTATGAAAGGGCAGGTGACTTTGTGGCGGGACAGGTTGTGCAGCGTCTGGCATGGGTATTGTCTTTTGCACTGATTTTGGCTGTGCTGTCGGTTGTGGTGCATTTTCTAGACGTACTTGCAAGATTGCCGGTGCTAAAAAATATTAATCGCCTTGGCGGTCTTGCCATTGGTCTTTTAGAAGGGCTGATTGTTGTATGGATTTTATTTCTGGCAGTTTTTTTGTGCCAGGGAACGGAATTTGGCAGAGAAATGATGGATACCATTCAAGGGAACGCTATTTTAAAAATAATAAGTGATAATAATATTCTGGAGCATATGATTATGGGTTGGTAGCAAAAGGTCTTGCTGCATTTTGATTGCATTTAGAAAAAAATAAAAAAATTGTAAAAAAACGCTTGACAACTAAAAATAACCATGGTAATATAAACAAGCTGTCGCGGTAATAACGACAAACGACAGCAAGCGACCTTGATAATTGAACAGTGGAATAACCTTGAAAGATTCAAGAGAGTATCTGCCAGAGATGGCGGAGAAGAATTCAAGAACAAAGCATTCAGGCAAGAATGCGACCTAGAAACAGTAAA
>CAJUHY010000103.1 GCA_910585895.1 uncultured Lachnospiraceae bacterium | reverse complement strand
GGAAACGCTGATTAATTCAAACTATTCCATGTAATTTCTGATATAATGTATGTAACAACTGAAAGGACTGAATACCTATGAATCAATTAACCTTTTCTGACATGGAATACTCCAACCGCAAGAAGAAAACCAAACGTGAAGAATTCCTTAATGCCATGGAAGAAATCATCCCATGGAAATACTGGGTGGATATGATCCGTCCCTGCTATTTCAATAACCAACGCGGGCGCAAGCCTATTGGTATTGAAACCATGCTCCGCATGTACCTCATGCAGATCTGGTTTAATCTGTCTGATGAAGGAATCGAGGATTCTGTCTATGACAGTTACGCCATGCGTTCATTTATGCATATAGATTTCAATGAACAGCAAGTACCGGATGCAACTACCCTGCTTAAGTTCAGACATATGCTGGAGGCAAACAAACTTGGCGAGAAAATTTTTGCTGATGTAAACGACCGCCTTGATAAAGCAGGTCTTATGATGCATGGCGGCACTATTGTTGATGCCAGCCTTATAGCAGCACCAAAATCCACGAAAAATCAGGATGGCAGGCGTGATCCTGAAATGCATCAGACAAAGAAGGGAAATGAATGGTACTTCGGAATGAAGGTACACGTTGGTGCTGATGCAGGCAGTGGATATGTTCATACAATAACCGGTACATCTGCAAATATGCATGATGTCTCAGAAACTGCAAATCTCATCAGGGAAGATGATGAGGTGGTATATGGAGACTCCGGTTATCTTGGAGCCGTTAACCAACCCGCAATCAAGGATGATGAGAAGAAATCCAGGATTGAGTTCCGGGTAAACAAGCGCCCTTCCAGTCTCAAAATGGCGGATGATTTCAAAGGTCTTAACTGGGATAAAAAAATGGAACATGAAAAGTCCGCAGTCCGGTGTAAGGTTGAGCATCCATTTCTCATTGTAAAGAAACAAATGGGATACGCAAAAGTGGTATATCGTGGACTCGCCAAGAATATGAACCGATTCAACATTTTGTTTGCCAGTGCAAATCTGCTAATGTGCAGCAGAGCCGGCAGAACAAAAGAATTTGTCGGGTGCATGGTATAATTGCGCCCATTTTGAGTAATCAACCTAAAAATACAGGTAAAAGCAAGGGGAAATATTGCAAATATAGGGCAAATCTCCTTTGGGGTTTTCAAAAATTTAGCAAACGGGGATAATGCTGAGTGTAAGGCTAATTAATCAGCGTTTCCCTAAGATTAAGAAATAATTTCTTTACAAGCAAAATCCCATATGGTATAATGGCTTCTGGCGAGTGTTCTTAAAGCACTCGCCAGAAGCATGGAACAGCCCATATTCGGTAACCGGATACTCCGACCATTACTTAATATCTCCAGGCGCAGCAAAGCGCATATGAGAGTTTTTGTTTCGCATAGAAACAGCAGACTGGGCGATACTATTAATAATTTAAGGAGGTTATCACAATGATAGCAAAGGAAAAGAAACAGCAGATTATTGCAGAGTACGCAAGGACACCGGGCGACACAGGTTCACCAGAGGTTCAGATTGCAATATTGACGGCAAGGATTCAGGAGCTAACGGAACACTTGAAAGAGCATTCCAAGGATCACCACTCCCGGCGCGGACTTTTGAAGATGGTAGGTCAGAGACGCGGGCTTCTGGCTTATTTGAAGAAGATAGATATTGAGAGATATCGTACTTTAATCGAGCGTTTAGGAATCAGGAAATAGTTTCATGATGGAAATAGAGCGGTTCTCCGCTCTATTTTCTCAGAAGGAGAAAAAATATGTACAAACAGTTTACCATGGAACTGGCAGGGAGGACCCTGCGGATTGATATCGGCAGGGTGGCTGCCCAGGCGAACGGCGCTGCATTTATGCATTATGGCGATACTGTCGTATTGTCAACGGCGACTGCTTCGGACAAGCCAAGGGAGGGAATTGATTTCTTTCCGTTAAGCGTAGAGTTTGAGGAAAAACTATATTCCGTAGGGAAGATTCCAGGCGGGTTTAATAAGAGAGAGGGCAAAGCTTCTGAAAATGCCGTTCTGACCGCACGTGTCATTGACCGTCCCATGCGTCCGTTATTTCCGAAAGATTACCGTAATGATGTGACTTTGAATAACCTGGTCATGAGCGTGGATCCTCAGTGCCGGCCGGAACTGGTGGCTATGCTTGGCTCTGCGGTTGCGACCAGCATTTCTGACATTCCGTTCGCAGGCCCTTGTGCGACGACCCAGGTGGGGATGATTGACGGCGAATTTGTCATAAACCCTTCGCAGGAGCAGTGGAAGAACGGCGACCTTAACCTGACAGTAGCTTCTACCAGTGAGAAAGTCATTATGATTGAAGCGGGTGCCAATGAGGTTCCTGAGGACAAGATGATTGAGGCAATTTACAAGGCGCATGAGGTCAACCAGGAAATCATTGCCTTCATCAACCAGATTGTTGCAGAGGTTGGCAGGCCCAAGCATGAGTATACAAGCTGCGCGGTACCGGAAGAACTGTTTGCAACCATCCGGGAGCTGATTCCGCCGCAAGAGATGGAAGAAGCGGTATTTACCGATGAAAAGCAGATACGCGAGGAGAATATCCGCAAGATAACAGAGAAACTGGAAGAAGCGTTTGCGGAGAATGAAGAATGGCTGGAGGTATTGGGAGAAGCGATTTACCAGTACCAGAAAAAGACTGTCCGCAAGATGATTTTAAAAGACCACAAACGTCCGGACGGACGTGCGATAGACCAGATTCGTCCGTTGGCAGCGGAAGTGGATATCATTCCCAGGGTACATGGCTCGGCGATGTTTACGCGTGGACAGACCCAGATTTGCGATGTCGTGACCTTGGCTCCGTTATCTGAGGTTCAGAGGATTGACGGTTTAGATGAGAATGAAGTAAATAAACGTTATATGCACCATTATAACTTCCCGTCTTATTCGGTGGGAGAGACAAAGCCCAGCAGGGGCCCGGGAAGGCGTGAGATAGGGCACGGAGCCTTGGCAGAGCGCGCGCTGCTGCCGGTGCTTCCCTCCGAGGAGGAATTTCCCTATGCAATCCGCGCCGTATCTGAGACATTTGAGTCCAACGGCTCTACTTCCATGGCATCCACCTGTGCATCTTGTATGTCGCTGATGGCTGCGGGCGTACCGATTAAGAAGATGGTTGCCGGAATTTCCTGCGGCCTGGTGACCGGGGATACGGATGATGATTACCTCGTGCTGACAGACATCCAGGGGCTGGAAGACTTTTTCGGCGACATGGACTTTAAGGTGACAGGTACGCATGACGGCATTACGGCTATCCAGATGGACATCAAGATTCATGGCCTGACGAGGCCGATTGTGGAGGAAGCTATCCGCAGAACCAGGGAAGCAAGGCTTTACATTATGGATGAGGTAATGTCTAAAGCAATCGCGGAACCGAGGAAAGAAGTCGGGGAGCTTGCGCCGAAGATTATACAGATTCAAATCGATCCGGCGAAGATTGGCGATGTGGTAGGTCAGAGAGGCAAGACTATTAATGCCATCATAGAGCTGACCGGTGTGAAGATTGACATTAACGATGAGGGCGCGGTATCTATCTGCGGGACAGATAAGAAAATGATGGACGAGGCAGCCCGGCTGATAGGAATCATCACCACGGATTTTGAGGCAGGACAGATTTTTGTCGGGAAGGTCATAAGCATTAAGGAGTTTGGGGCATTCCTGGAATTTGCGCCAGGTAAAGAGGGGATGGTTCATATCTCCAAGATTTCCAGGCAGCGGATTAACCGCGTGGAGGATGTGCTGACGCTGGGTGATATGGTGAAGGTTGTGTGCCTGGGCAAGGATAAGATGGGAAGGATTAGCTTCTCTATCAAAGACGTGCCGAAAGATGCCTGAAAGATATAGTAACATGATAAATATAAAAAGTAAGGCGGTTCCGTAAAGGAAGCGTATCGTTAAGTGGAAGAAGCCCCATGGCCGGACAGATATTATGGCCGGGAGGGGCTTTTTCCGCTTGTTTGAGGCAGATATCACCCGCTTGAACATCATGCGTCTGGCAAGGAGAGGGAAAGAGATTGACAGATTGCCGGAAAAGATATAAAATCAAGGTAGGGTGCAAAAGAAAAGCCCGCTTACAAGAGAATGTATATCTATGAAATAATTATTAATTTATCTAAAATCTTTGTTTGTATGTGTTCCGTTTTTCTTTCATTTCAAGCAAGAAGTTATTTGAATTAGAAGTTATATGTAGTGTTTTACATGATTGCCTGATGATAAGACAGCTTTCTTTTTATAGCATCCTTCCGAAACGGGGAGCCTTTCGGAATCATAAATAAATATAGAAAGAAGGAACGTTATGTTAGAAAAACTGAACAACATGCAAATTAAGGAACGGTTAGTGAAAGCTTTTGTTATGATTGCCGGTCTTCTGGCAGCAGTGGCACTTATGGGGTTGGTTACCATGATTGTCGTTTCTAATTCTTACGCAGACGCGTTGACGAATTATGGGTTTGCCCAGGGAGATGCAGGCAAGGCCATGGCGTCTTTTGCGGACGCCAGATCGGCGCTGCGTGGGGTTATCGGGTACGAAGAACAGTCTGCCATTGATTCTATGGAAGAAGAACATAAAAAGTATAAAGAAAACTTTCTGAATGAGTTTGCAAATATGGAAAAAACCATGGTGACAGCTGCAAACAAGCAGATAT
>CAJUHY010000102.1 GCA_910585895.1 uncultured Lachnospiraceae bacterium | reverse complement strand
ACGAAATTTCTGCAAGGTCAAAGGAAAATGCTTCATCAAACGGACA
The DNA here is from genome assembly GCA_910585895.1 of uncultured Lachnospiraceae bacterium. Lineage (GTDB taxonomy): Bacteria > Bacillota > Clostridia > Lachnospirales > Lachnospiraceae > Petralouisia. Next base: position 4,691 of record CAJUHY010000102.1, on the reverse strand, counting down.
AAGCCCATTCGTTTCTCCCTGGAAATCGTATTTACTTTCTCTTCTGCAGCTATTTCACTTAGACTTATAATAACCGGAATTAGTTTGGCAGGAAACAGCTTTGACAAGGCATTCTTAAACTGTCTGTTCTGATTCTCCTCAAAATCCCTCAGAACACGCTTATCCAACTGTTCCTCGGTCAATGCAGGTTTTAAATCTATCTCCATTGTAAGCGGCATATCCTCCATATAATCATTGACAATGCTGCTTGCACTGATTAATAGCGGTCCGCTGACTCCAAAGTGAGTAAAAAGCATCTCACCAAGTTCTTCAAACAAAAGCTTTTTACCTTTGCGGATACTCACGGTAACATTTTTCAGGGAAAGCCCCTGTAAATCCTTAACCCATTTTTCCGCTGTCTCAAACGGCACCAGTGCGGGTCGGAGCTCGCTGACTGTATGTCCCAGACTTTCGGCGAAACGGTACCCGTCCCCGGCAGAACCAGTAGAGACATAGGAACTGCCCCCGGTGGCAATGATAACATTATCTGCTTTAAGTTCCGTCCCATCGAAAAGCTGCACACCAGATACGCTTCTTCTCTCGCTTCCCACAACTAGAATATCGGTCACTTTGGCATGAAGCTGCACCTTAACCCTCTCCTGCTGTAAAACCTTCTGCAATGTACGAATAACATCAGAAGAATGGTCAGACTGAGGAAATACACGCCCGCCGCGTTCCGTCTTGATGGCAAGCCCTTCTTCTCTAAAAAACTCCATTACTTTTCGGCTGTCAAAGGCATAAAATGCACTGTAAAGGAACTTGCTGTTGCGGACGACATTGTTCAACAAATCCTCCGTCTCACAGTCATTGGTGATGTTACATCTCCCTTTCCCGGTAATATAGAGCTTCTTGCCCAATTTTTCATTCTGTTCTAACAGCGTTACCTCCTGTCCGTTGCGTGCCGCCCGGACAGCCGCCATCATCCCTGCAGCGCCTCCGCCAATAACAATTACTTTACCCATATATCAACTCTCTTCCTGCCTTTTCCCCATATAGCGCATACGCACAGAATCCCCTATATAATCAATCTCATCACTGCCGTAAACCTGATATTCTTCCCAGAGCTGTTCCACCATCTCCAGATTTTTTACCACTTTCTTGTGGCGTTTCATGCAAAGCGCCATTATCAGCGCATTGATAACGCTTAAAGGCGCCACCAGCGAATCCACAATGGATGACATATCACTGTGGGCGACAAGATTGCAGGAGGAATACAGATTCATTGGAGAATGTACGCTGTCTGTAAGCGTAATTACTCTGGCATTGCGGTTATTGGCAAATTCCATGGCTTTCAGCGCCCGCAGCGAATATCGGGGAAAACTGATGCCGATAATCACGTCCTCCCGGCCAATGTACAACATCTGTTCAAACAGTTCGCTGGAACTGTTAGTATGCACAAGCCTTACATTGTCAAACATTACATTCAGATAGAAAGCAAAAAACTCTGCCAGCGGCGCACAGCTTCTGATTCCAATTACATAAATATGCCTGGCATGAAGCAGCGCTTCCACCGCCGTGTCAAAAGCATGTTCATCAATCGTCTCTAACGTATCCTGAATACGCTTTGCATCAGACTTAAGCACTGTTGTCAAAATCTCAGACTGGGATATTCTTCCGTATACATTCTCCATCTGCTGAACAGAATCCAGTTTACCCCGCACCAGTTCCGCTAATGCCTGCTGAAACTGCGGATACCCTTTGTAACCCAAATGCATGGCAAAACGGACAACTGTTGATTCGCTGACGCCTACGGCTTCTCCAAGCTTTGCCGCTGTCAGAAATACCGCCTTATCATAATAATCTGTAATATAGGCTGCAATCATCTTCTGTCCCTTGCTCATGTCACCGTATCGTTCGTTAATCCGATTCATCAATTCATTGGCACTGGTCATATCCTGTTCCTCTCCTCAACACATATCTAAAAAATACTGATTTAATCAGCGTTTCTCCATGTGATTTCTATTAGGTTAAGAAAAAGATACTGCTCTAGGGAACAGTATCTTCTCTTTTCCTATAAAAATATCTTAAACCGGATATGCTCCATTCTTGGTATCCGCAACCGAAGCATCCACCTTTGTCTGCTGTGCTTCCCTGTATTTAAAGAACTCTGTCGCAACCTGTGGGAACAATGCATAAGACAGCACATCCTCATCCTGCTGCTTCCACTGCTTCATCTCAGCTTCAATCTTATGAAGTTCTGGCTCTAAGAGGTCTGCATAACGGCAGGTAATGGCATTCTTCTTTTCATCACCAAGTACCTTGTCGATAACTTCTTTGTTGAACGGTTTTACCGTCTGTCCGTATTTTCCAAGCAATACATCCTTGGTTTCTTTGGTTGCAACCTTGTAACGCTCGCCCATCAATACGTTGAACACTGCCTGTGTACCGACAATCTGGGAAGATGGGGTAACCAATGGCGGTTCTCCCAAATCCTTGCGCACACGCGGAATCTCCTCCAGCACGTCCATATACTTGTCCTCTGCGTTCTGCTCTTTCAACTGGGATACCATGTTGCTCAGCATACCGCCTGGTACCTGATAAAGCAGCGTCTGGATATCCACGCCCAATACCTTTGGATTCAAAAGACCGCTCTTTAACGCTTCTTCCCTCATCGGACGGAAGTAATCTGCAATCTCCTTTAACAGCATCTGGTCAAAATCAGGATCCATGTCAGTGCCGCGGAAAGCCTCTGCCATAACCTCAGTTGCAGGCTGGCTGGTTCCCAGAGCAAACGGCGACATAGCTGTGTCAATGATGTCGCAGCCTGCTTCTACTGCCTTCATATAAGTCATAGAAGCCACGCCGGATGTATAATGAGTATGTAACTCAATCGGAAGTGACGTCGCCTTTTTCAGGGATTTCACCAATTCCTCCGCCTTATAAGGAGTCAAAAGTCCTGCCATATCCTTAATACAAATGGAATTAGCACCCATCTCTTCAATCTTCTTCGCCATATCGGTCCAATACTGCAATGTATACGCATCACCTAACGTATAGGAAAGCGCAACCTGCGCATGGCCTTTTTCTTTGTTGGTAGCAGTAACTGCTGTCTGCAGATTGCGCAAATCATTCAGACAGTCAAAAATACGGATAATATCAATTCCGTTAGCAATGGATTTCTGTACAAAATACTCTACTACATCATCCGCATAAGGACGGTATCCTAAAATATTCTGTCCACGGAACAACATCTGCAGTTTTGTATTCTTGAATCCTGCTTTTAATTTTCTCAAACGCTCCCAGGGATCTTCCTTCAGGAAACGCAAAGATGCGTCAAACGTTGCGCCGCCCCAGCACTCTACAGCATTATAGCCAACTTTATCCATTTTATCAATAATAGGCAGCATCTGCTCTGTTGTCATACGGGTAGCAATCAGAGACTGATGTGCATCACGTAATATGGTCTCCGTAATTTTCACGGGTTTTCTCTTCTTTTCAGCCATGATTTCCTCCATTCTAAATTTACATTAAAAATATACTATTCAGCATACGCCATTCGCAAAGACGTCTGGTCAAACTAGTAAATTAAATTCCAAAGATAGCCATAAATACACCAGCCGCTACAGCTGTACCGATAACTCCTGCAACATTGGGTCCCATCGCATGCATCAGCAAGAAGTTGGTCGGATCTTCCTCTGCGCCGACCTTCTGAGATACACGCGCTGCCATCGGCACTGCGGACACACCGGCAGAACCAATCAATGGGTTAATCTTGCCGCCGGTAATCTTGCACAGCAGCTTGCCGAACAATGTTCCTGCAGCCGTACCGAACATGAATGCAACCAGTCCAAGGAAGACAATCTTCAATGTTGTAATGTTCAAGAATGCTTCTGCACTGGTCGTAGCTCCTACAGAAGTTCCCAACAGGATAACTACGATGTACATCATTGCGTTGGAAGCTGTCTCTGATAACTGACGTACCACTCCGGATTCACGGAACAAGTTACCAAGCATCAACATACCAACCAACGGTGCTGTGGTCGGCAGGATAATACATACAACTGACGTAACAACAATCGGGAATAAAATCTTCTCCAGTTTCGATACCGGACGTAAATTATCCATCTTGATTGCACGTTCTTTCTTAGAAGTGAAGAGCTTCATGATTGGCGGCTGAATAATCGGCACTAATGCCATATAGGAATATGCTGCCACCGCAATCGGTCCCATCAGACCGGTCTGCCCCAACTTACCTGCAAGGAAGATGGAAGTCGGTCCGTCTGCTCCACCGATAATAGATACAGCTGCCGCTGCCTTATCATTAAAGCCCAGCAGAATTGCCAGGAAATATGCGCCAAAAATACCAAACTGTGCTGCTGCTCCCAACAGGAAACTGATGGGATTTGCAATCAGCGGACCAAAGTCTGTCATCGCCCCTACACCCATGAAAATCAGGGATGGAAGAATGGACCATTCATCCAGAGAATAGAAATAATAAAGTAAACCACCTACGCCATTGCTGGTCTCTTCCGGAGAAGCGATAATATCGGGATAGATATTTACCAGCAGCATACCAAACGCAATCGGAACCAGTAACAAGGGCTCAAATCCTTTTTTGATTGCAAGGAAAAGAAATACGAATGCAACCAATATCATCACATAGTTGCCCCAGGTCAGGTTGAAAAATGCTGTCTGATGCAGGAGGTTTGATA
>CAJUHY010000101.1 GCA_910585895.1 uncultured Lachnospiraceae bacterium | reverse complement strand
TGGTGGCTGGTCCGAGAGTGTTAGAGCACATGGTGGATACCGTGCTCTATTTTGAGGGAGACCGCCACGCTTCCTATCGGATTTTGCGGGGTGTGAAAAATCGTTTTGGCTCTACCAATGAAATTGGAGTGTTTGAGATGCAGGAGACAGGACTGCAGGAGGTGGAAAATCCCTCTGAGTTTATGTTGAATGGAAAGCCACAGGGTGCCTCTGGTTCTGTTGTTGCCTGTTCTATGGAGGGGACACGGCCGATTCTCGTGGAGATTCAGGCATTAGTCTGTCACAGCAATTTCGGCATACCGCGAAGGACAGCGGCGGGGACAGATTTGAACAGAGTCAATCTTCTGATGGCAGTTCTGGAGAAAAGAGGCGGATTGTCCCTGTCAGGCAGCGATGCTTATGTAAATATCGCAGGAGGGATTCGTATGAACGAGCCTGCAATCGATTTGGGGATTGTGATGGCTCTTGCTTCCAGTTTTAAGGAAAAACCCATTGATGAAAGAATGATTTGTTTTGGGGAAGTAGGACTAAGCGGCGAAGTCCGGGCAGTAAATATGGCACAACAGCGTGTCTCAGAGGCAAAAAAACTGGGTTTTTCATCCTGCATCCTGCCTAAAGTCAGTGTTGCAGGGCTGACAGATACAAAGGGAATTAAAGTGATAGGGGTAGACAATATTCGTGAAGCAATCGGATGGATTGGATAGGAGGAATGATATGGACAGAAGAGAGATTTTGGCAAAAGTGGACCATACGCTGTTGGCGCAGACATCAACATGGCAGGAGATTCAGCAGATTTGCGATGATGCGGCAAACTATAATACCGCCTCGGTGTGTATACCGCCGGCCCATATAAAACAGGCGAGAGAGTATCTTACAGGAAAGGTGAAAATATGCACGGTAATCGGCTTTCCCAATGGTTACCATACGACGGCAGTAAAAGAATTTGAGACCAGGGATGCCGTGGCAAATGGCGCTGACGAAATTGATATGGTAATCAACTTAGGATGGGTGAAAGAGAAAGCGTTTGACAAAGTAGAGCAAGAAATTCGCACCGTGAAAAATGCCTGTCAGGGCAGAATTTTAAAGGTAATTATTGAAACATGCCTGTTAACAGAGGAAGAAAAGATAAAAATGTGCGAGATTGTCACAAAAGCAGGGGCGGATTACATCAAGACGTCTACTGGGTTTTCCACATCCGGAGCCACCTTTGCAGATGTAAAATTATTTGCCGGGCATGTGGGGGAATCCGTTAAAATTAAGGCAGCAGGAGGGATTTCTGATTTTGCAGATGCCGAAGAGTTTATCCGCCTGGGGGCGGACCGGCTGGGAACCAGCCGGCTTGTAAAGTTAGCGAAAGACGAATCTCATTAATATGACGGGAATTGTGCATATAGGAGCATTTATTTTTTGTATAATACACGGATAGAATTCAGTACACATAACATGGCAACTCCGCTGTCAGCGAAAACAGCCATCCACATGGAGGCGTGTCCGGTCAGACCAAGCGCCATGACAAGCGCTTTGACTGCCAGAGCAAACACCACATTTTGCCAGGCAATTTTAGTGGTTGATCTGGCAATGAAGATGGATTGAGGAACCGCCTGCATATTGGAGGTCATAAATACAACGTCGGCAGCTTCAATGGCTGCATCCGCGCCGCTGCCCATAGCAGCCCCTACATCTGCGCCGGCGAGCACCGGGGCGTCGTTGATGCCATCTCCTACAAACATTACGGAGCCGTTCCTGCTGCGGATATCCTGGAGACGTGATAATTTTTCTTCCGGCAGCAGCCGGGCAAAGACTTCATCAATGTCGGCTTCTTTTGCTACCGCCTCGGCGCTTTCGGTCGAATCGCCTGTCAGCATGGCTGTTTTGATGTGCATCCGTTTGAGAGAGGCGATAGCATATTTCGATTCTGGTTTGAGTGTATCTGAAATCAGCAGGCTGCCGGCGAAGGCTCCGTTTATGGCTGCGAGAACCTCCGTGCCATAGGAACTCTGGATATTTTGGGGAAGGGTTACTTCATATTTATCCATAAGTTTTCGGTTGCCGACAAGCGCTGTGCCTATGGACAGCTGTGCTGCGATGCCGTGTCCGGCGATTTCCTTAAGTTCAGTGGGATTTTCCAGTGTAAGGTTCTGTTCCCTTGCTGCCGTGGCTATGCTGACGGCAATCGGGTGGGTGGACTGCTGTTCACAGCTTGCGCAGAATGTCAGCAGTTCATCCTGGCTGTATTTTTCTGAAGGAAGAATTTGCTGGACTGCAAAGTTTCCTTTTGTGATGGTTCCTGTTTTATCCATGACAACAGTAGAAACATCTTTTAAAGCTTCGATGGATACGCCGCCCTTAAAGAGGATTCCTTTTCTGGAACCCGCGCCGATGCCGGAGAAAAAAGCTAAGGGTACGCTGAGTACCAGCGCACAGGGGCAGCTGATGACTAAAAAGGTCAGAGCAGTATATATCCAATGATTCCAGTCCCCGGTAAACAGAGAAGGAAGAATCGCGGTGGCGAGCGCTACGACAACCACAAAGGGGGTGTAGATTCTGGAAAAACGTGTGATAAAACGGTCAATCTTAGGCTTGCTTGCGGCGGCATTTTCCACCGAATCGAGGATTCTTGTGACCATAGAATTTTCCAGCGTTTTTTCCACGCGGATTTTCAGTTGCCCGGAAGTGTTGATGCAGCCGGAGGTAACGGTATCGCCTGCGGCAGCTTTAATCGGCACAGGTTCCCCGGTGATGGGCGAGGTATCCAGGCGGCTTTCGCCTTCTATAATGATGCCATCCAAAGGAATGCGGTCGCCAGGACGTACAAGCAGTACATCATCAAGCTGTGCTTCCTCAGCAGGAATGACTTTTGTAGAATTTTCTGTTACGAGATTTACTACCTCCGGGCGCAGGTCTACAGCATCCATAATTTGAGAACGGCTGCGGGAGACGGCAACTTCTTCAAAGTGTTCTCCAATGCGGTAAAACAGCATGACGCCCACGGCTTCTGCCAAGTCGCCGATGGCGAAAGCTCCTAAAGTGGCGAGACTCATGAGGAAGTTTTCATCGAACACCTGTCCCTTGGCAATATTTTTCAGAGCGGTAAACACAATCTGCCCGCCAAGGACAATATAAGCGATAATAAAAAGGACAGAAGGAATCCGGGAATTGACAAGGATGGCCTGTTCAATGATTTCACCGGCGGCAAAGAGTGAAGCTCCAATAATAATGGAAATAAGGTCTATCTGCTGTTCACTGATTTTGCGGTTATTTTCCATGTGTTCCTGGCTTTGCAGCGATTTCTTTCCTTTTTGGAAAGTTTGCTGTTTTGTCACGGTTACATCAGATTCAATAGAAGAACAAATTTCCTGAAATTTTGCAATCAGTTCAGTTTCTTTCTTGGCAGCCTCTGGTGTTACAGAGGCGCGCAGCTGTTTGGTAGTAAATGTTAAAGTTGCAGCATTTACTTCTGGAAGCTCATTGATACGATTTTCCATTTTAGCAGCACAGTTTGCACAGCCCAAGTTTTCTACCAGGCAGGTTAATTTGATACCATCAGTTCCAAATTTATCTGCGAATGGTTGTTGTTCCTGATTCTTGTGCTGATGTGAATGTTCGTGTTCATGTTTGCAGCGGTCATGCTCATGTTTGTGTTCACAGCAACCATGCTCATGGTGATTATGCTCATGCGTGTGATGACACTCATGATTGTGTGGATGTTGTTTTTCTGTAAGCTTGTTGTGTGCAATATCATGCATATTAGTTCCTCCCTTAAGTTTTATCATTTCATTTTTTGAAAAAATTACACATGAATAATTGTTCATATGAATATTAAATCATATCTTCCCCCGGTGTGTCAATAGAAAAACAGATATTTTTTATTTTAGGGGCAATAGTTAGGAGTGAAGCAAATGAAAAGAGTAAAGCAAAATATTAGAATCAAGACCAAAGAAGAACTGCAGGGAATTCGTGAGAGCGGTAGACGGAACATAGAAATATTGAATACAGTAGCAGAGCAAATTCGGGCAGGCATGACAACGGAAGAAGTAAATCAGATTGTTTATGGAAAGACCAGGGCATTGGGCGGGGCGCCGGCGCCTTTGAATTTTCATGGATTTCCTAAGAGCGTCTGTACTTCGGTCAACAATCAGGTTTGTCATGGAATTCCTTCTAGTAAAGTTGTATTACAGCAGGGAGATATTGTAAATGTAGATGTCTCTACTATATATCAAGGTTATTTTTCAGATTCCTCCCGCATGTTTTGTATTGGGAAAGTTTCGCCGGAGGCCGAGCGACTGGTGACAGTGTCAAGGGAGTGCATGGAGGAGGGGATTAAACAGGTTTTTCCGGGAAATTGTTTTGGGACGATGGGAAATGCAGTATATCGCTATGCCAGAAACAATGGGTATACGGTGGTAAGGCAGATTGGCGGTCATGGAGTTGGTTTGGAATTTCATGAAGATCCGTTTGTCAGTTTTGTCTCTAAAGCCGGTACAGGGGCTGTGTTTGTGCCGGGGATGGTATTTACGATAGAACCTATGGTAAATCAGGGGCGCAATCAGATTTATATAGATGACAGCAATAAGTGGACAGTGTATACGATGGATAATAAATTGTCAGCCCAATGGGAGGTCACAGTAGCAGTGACAGAGACAGGATATGAAATTTTAGCTTATTAGGAAAGGTTTGATGTCTTTGCATTTGTTGGTCAATGCTCTAGTTTTAGGCTTTATCTGAAATACGCATTTCCTGAAAATAAAAAAGTTGAAAAAATTTGTAAAAACTTGTTGACAATGGAAAATAAACGTGATAATATAACATTCGTTGTTGAGCATTGCACTTGGGAAATAAAAAAGATAAAAAAAGTGCTTGACAGAAGCGAATGGCTGTGATAAAATACAAAAGCTGTCGCGGAAACAACGACAGAGAACCTTGATAACTGAACAGTGGAATAACCTTGAAAGATT
>CAJUHY010000100.1 GCA_910585895.1 uncultured Lachnospiraceae bacterium | reverse complement strand
AGGAATCCAAGGAGTATGTTTACACTATCTGTCAAAGCCTGAAAAGTCCTTACAAAGAAATTGCAACCGAACATTTCTATCGGGAAAAGTCGGCAAAAGAAATTGCCACGGAAACAGAGAAGAGTATTAAAACTGTCCAGACCCAGATATACCGGGCAAAAGGTATGATACGCAAGATGATGGAAGGGAGGGCGGTCGGATGACAAGGGAAAGAATTAAAATAATCAGGCAGGAAGAAGCGAATTGCCATATTACGAAAAAACAGTTCTGTGACTGGCTGGCAGGTGAGCTGCCTCCGGATAAGGAAACAGAGTTTCTGGGGCATATTGGGAACTGTACGTTCTGCGCAGGACAGTTTGCGAATTGGATGGAATCACCGCCGCAAATTTCTGCAGTTCAGGAGAAAGCGCCGGAACCTCCAGCTTATCTGAAAGAAGAAATACTGCAGAGGACACAGCAGATAGATGTGCAGATGACAGTGCGTGTCAAGGAGAGGTCGCGGCAGATGCAGCTTTTTATGTATGGTCTGAAAGTGGGAATGGCAGTGGTGACTTCTATCTTCCTGCTGCTGATGACGACAAATATACAGAGCCTGCAGTATGAGGAAGTCCGGGACTGGAGGATGGAGCAGAGGCAGGAGCGGCAGGAAGAGCGGATGAGCCTTACCGATACGTTGAGTAGGAAGAGTGGGGAAGTATCCAACTTTCTGAATGAAATAAGCAACGGTTTGTTCCGTATGGGAATAGAGGACACAGAATATCAAAGAAATCAGGAGGTAACGAGATGACAAGGAAAAAGAGTGGATTTTTAACCTTTTGCTTTTCCCTTTTACCAGGCGCAGGGGAGATGTATATGGGGTTTATGAAACAGGGAATCAGTATTATGGCAGTCTTTTGGCTGGTGGTATTTTTTGCTTCATTTTTGAATATTGGACCGGCATTGTTTATACTGCCGATTCTGTGGTGCTACAGTTTTTTCAATGTCCATAATATCAGAGGGATGTCTGACGAGGAGTTTTATGCGCTGGAGGACGATTATCTGTTCCATATGGATGAGGATTTGTTCAGAGGGAAACTGAAAGGAAAACAGAACAATCTGTTGGCTATTGTGCTTATTATTATCGGTGTGGTAATCTTGTGGCATTGTTTCAGCGGATATATGATGTGGCTGCTTCCGCGTTCCATATACTGGGATGTTATCGATAATGTTCCGCAGCTGGTGATTGCAGCGCTGCTAATCTGGTGCGGTATCTACCTGATTCGCGGTAAGAAAAGGGAGCTGGATAATCAGGTTCAGGAAGAAAAGACGCTGAATGCACAAGAAGTTGAGCAGAAAGAGCAGGAGGGTTGATGGTATGAGAACCAGGAGAGTTGGAAGTATTACTTGCGGAATCCTGATGATAGTTTTTGGAGGGCTGTTTCTGGTCCATATGTTTTATCCGCCGCTGTCGTTAGGACTGATTATGAAATTGTGGCCGGTGATATTGATTGCACTGGGCTGCGAGATGCTCATCTCCAATGTCCGCAGGGGAGAAGAGCAGGAGGAAACGCTCAAATATGATGGAGGAGCAATCTTTCTGGTATTCCTGCTGACATGTTTTTCTGTGGTGATGGGCATGATAGAATGGTTTATAAGCAATGTATACGCCTTGTATTAAAAATGGAGATAGGGCAGGAAAATCCTAAGGATTTCCAAGCCAGGTTTTACGAGCGAGACAGTTTCGGCTGTCTCGCTCTTCTTATCTTTATGGGAATTTCGATGAAATTCCCATAAAACAAAAAGAGTACCATAAAAAGTGCAGTTCATCCCATATGGAAGCATTTAAGATTTATATGAGGTATAATTGCAACGTAAAACGGCAGGGAAGCTGCCTCAAATTTTAAAGGAGGAATAAAAGATGGAAAAGTGTGTAAATAAGAGGCCATGTCCCTGTACCTATGATTGCCCGCGGCATGGAAAGTGCTGTGAATGTGTGGCGCACCACAGGGACCATGACGAGGGTGTGCCAGGGTGTTTCTTTTCAAAAGAAGCGGAAGCCACCTATGACAGGAGTATAGAGGCGCTCTGCCGCGACAAAGGACTGCTGCCTCTCCCAAAGCTGTCTGAATGAGATGACGGAGACGGTCTGTGAAATTTATGAGACTGATTTAAAGATTAAAAAAGACCACATTTATGTAAAATACGAAGAGGCGGCAAATGGGGTTGGAATGGGAGTAATTTTTAGGAGGAATGGAAAGTGAGGAAGAGAATTTGTGTAGTATGGCTATCAATGATATTAATTTTCGTTCTGGCGGGGTGTGGGGATAAGGCAGAGATATCGGGCAACGCGCATGATTCTCAGGCGGGGACATCGGGCAATGTACAGAAGCCCCAGGAAGAGGGAGAACCGCAAACTACGGCAGATTCTCCGGTTGCTGGGAAGAAAATTGCCTACATATTGAATATGTCCTCGAGTGAGATTTTCCAACTCTGTGCGAATCAGTGCGTTGCCACTGCCAAGAAGTTGGGCATGACCTGTGATGTGTTTTTCTCTAATGGAGATGACACGGCGTTTCAGAATTATATCAGCACCTGCGCTTCGGGGGGCTATGATGGGCTGTTTCTCTCGCATGGAGGGCAGGATTATTCGTATACTTTTTTGACAGATTTGCTGAAAAAATACCCCGAGCTGAAAATTGTCACTTTTGACACACAGTTTAAAGACAGTGCAGGGCAGACGCAGAAAATCGAAGGCGTTACTCAGTTTTTTCAGGATGATGCAGGTTTTGCGACAAGTCTGTTGGATTATATCTGTGCAGAATTGTGCCCGGGTAAGGAGTGTGTGAATATCTTAAAGGTTTGGGTGGGACCGAACTACATAGCTGCCTTTGACAGGCGGGAAGTCGGGTATCAGGAATATGAAGCGAGTGGGAAAATCAATACCCTGGAGGTGATTGGACCCACTGACTATAGCAATGCCACGGCCTCTATGTATGATGTAATGAGCGCTACGCTGATGAAGTACAAGGAGGGTGAAATCGATGCAGTCTGGGTAGCCTATGATGCTTATGCTCAGGGCTGCTACCAGGCGCTCAAGGAGTCTGGAAGGAACATCCCCTTGGTTTCCGTAGATATCTGCAACATGGATATCAACTATATGTTGGAGGAAAAATCGCAATGGAAGGCCTGTGCATGTACGGACTTTAAAGCCAATGGGGAGCAGGGTGTAAGGCTGCTGGCGTTAGAATTAAACGGCGACTATGAGGATATCAAAGAGCCTAAGACGGAGGAAACGACAGATTTCTTTGAGATGCCATCGTCGCTTATTACACAAGATATGCTTGTGGAGGGAACTACCATCGAGAATCTTTATGATGTTGCGCCCAAGCAGTACGGTGCGGTGGAAAACTACGTCTCCAATGACTGGCTGAAAGCGTGTATTGGGTATTAGATATGGATGAATTTATTTTTCGTGCAAAAAATATTACCATGGAATTCTCCGGTGTCAAGGCGCTTGATAAGGTGGATTTTGAAATTCGTTCCGGTGAAATCCGTGCAGTTGTAGGTATCAACGGTGCGGGCAAATCCACGCTCATGAAAGTGTTTTCCGGCGTGTACCCTGCGTATGGCGGCGACATATACTGCAATGGGCGAAAAGTGAGCCTAAAATCGCCGGCGGAGGCGGCAAAGCTTGGCATCCGCATCGTGCATCAGGAAGCAGATACGGCAATTTTGCCGGATTTCAAGGTTTATGAGAACCTGTTAATTGACGATTTAGCGGTGGAGACAGGTATGTTCCGTTATAACAGGAAAAAGATGCGGCAAAAAGCGGCAGAGGTCCTAAGCGCTCTGGGAATTGTCTTGGACTTGGATATGTATGCCAAAAACCTGACATTGGCACAGAAACAGATGCTTCTCATTGCCAAGCAGATACATAAGAAATGCAGGCTGCTGATTTTGGATGAGCCTACCGCTGCGCTGGGCAAAGAGGAGACAGAAAATCTGTTTCGCCTGGTGCGGCGCTTGTCGCAGACGGAACATACCTCTGTCATATTTATTTCCCACAGGCTGGCAGAAGCGCTGGCAATCTGCCAGAGCTGCACGGTCATGTGCGCAGGCAGAGTTACCGATGAGTTTGCAGTTGATGGGAGTGTTGATACGAAAATGATTGTGGCAAAGATGTTAGGCAAAGACGTCGCCTGCCATACGGAGTCAGCAAGAGGAAGAGAGGTATTAGATACGGCCCCTATACTGCTGGAGACAGAGCATTTATGCGATTGGAAAGGACGCTTTGACCAGATATCAATCTCGGTAAGGAAAGGGGAGATTGTAGGACTTGCGGGGCTTGTGGGCGCAGGGAAGACAGAATTTTGCAAGACAATATTTGGCGTTGGTAAATTAAGCGGAGGCGTAATACGGATTCATGGGGAGCAGGTATTGTTAAAAAGCCCTGTGGATGCGGTCCGGCATAGAATTGCGCTGGTGCCGGAGGAACGCAGGAAAGAGGGAATATTTCCAGCAAAAAGCATTACGTTTCATTTGTGTGCTGCCAGTTTATCAAAATTCTGTCAGTTTTTTTTTTGAAAAAGGCGGGCATGGAAGAGCGCGCAAGGGCAGGAATCCGTGAACTCGGCGTATCATGTAAAAATGAAAAGCAGCAGATTCAGTTTCTTTCTGGCGGCAATCAGCAGAAGGTAGTTATGGGTAAATGGATGGATGCGGATTGTGATATCTACATTTTAGATGAACCCATGCAAGGTGTGGATGTGGGGGCAAAACAGGACTTGTTCCGTATGATAAGAAAACTTGCAGAAAACGGCGCGGCGGTGCTTTATGCTTCCAGTGATGTTCCTGACCTTCTTTCTGTAACTGACAGGATTTATGCAATGTACGGCGGAAGGATTATGGCGGAGTTAAGGTCACAGGAAACAGAGGAAAAGGAGCTTCCTGTATAATTCAAATATAGGGAATTCCAAGAAAGAAGGTTGA
>CAJUHY010000099.1 GCA_910585895.1 uncultured Lachnospiraceae bacterium | reverse complement strand
ATCTTGATAATTTTATCTTGAACGTGTACAAGTTTATATACAATTTTTTATATTGCCATAAGTATATCACACCGCCCAATACCACCGCAACCAAAAAGAACCACCGCCCAAACACAACTCTCAGGCGCTTTCACCCATATTCGCCAGCTTCGCTGCCTGGTCGGCTGCAATACAGGCATCGACGATTTCCTGAATATCGCCGTTCATCACCTTATCAAGCTTATATAAAGTCAGGTTGATGCGGTGGTCTGTGACGCGTCCCTGAGGGAAATTATAGGTGCGAATTTTCTCAGAACGGTCTCCTGTGCCAATCTGACTCCTCCTGGCCTCAGCTTCCGCATCATGCTGTTTCTGGCATTCCATATCATATAACTTGGCACGAAGCAACGCAAAAGCTTTTTCCTTATTCTGCAGCTGGGATTTCTCCGTCTGGCTGTATATGACAATCCCTGTGGGATAATGGGTCAGACGAACTGCAGAGTCCGTAGTATTGACACACTGTCCACCATTTCCTGAAGCGCGCATCACGTCAATACGGATATCTTTTTCGTCAATTACAACATCTACATCCTCCGCCTCCGGCATCACCGCAACAGTAATTGTGGAGGTATGGATACGACCACCGGATTCAGTCTCCGGCACACGCTGCACTCTGTGTACTCCGGATTCATATTTCATCACGGAATATGAACCTTGCCCGGTAATCATAAAAGTAACATTCTTCATGCCGCCAATACCAATTTCTTCACATTCCATCGTCTCTACCTTCCAGTTATGGCTCTCGGCAAAATGCACATACATGCGGTAAATTTCTGCTGCAAACAATGCGGCCTCATCCCCGCCAGCGCCTGCGCGGATTTCCACAATGACATTCTTATCATCATTGGGGTCCTTGGGCAGCAGAAGTATCTTCAACTCCTTCTCCAGTGCGTCCACTTTCTGCCGGGACTCATTCAATTCTTCCTTGGCAAGCTCACGCATCTCCTCATCATTCTCCTCCTCGAGTATGGCAAGGGAATCTTCTATATTCTGATTTGCCTGCTTATATTCCTTATAAGACTCCACAATGGGCGCAAGGTCACTCTGTTCCTTCATCAGTTTGCGGAAACGGTTCGTATCATTCGCTACATCCGGCTCACTGAGCTGATTCATGATTTCTTCAAAACGTAAAAGGATATCTTCTAACTTATCAAACATTACTCTCTTCCTTTCTATTTCAACGACGGCAGGTTGCCGCAGACTACTCTGGCATTTCCGGCGAGGTCTTTTATAACTTTCACGTTGCGGTAACCATTTTCTTCCATGAGGAACGCCACCCTGCCTCCCTGGTCATGTCCAATCTCCAGACAGAGATAACCGTTAGACTTCAAAAACTGCCCACTCTTTTTTACAATCTGCCGGTAAAAATCCAATCCATCCTCACCGCCGTCCAAAGCCTCCACCGGTTCAAAATTCTTCACTTCCGGCATCAGTGTTGGAATGGTTCCTGTCGGAATATAAGGCGGGTTGGAAATAATCATATCATAACGACCGCTAATGTTCTGAAACAAATCGCTGCGCACCAGCTGAAGCTCCACCCGGTTATTTCTGGCATTTTCCTTGGCAATCAGCAGCGCCTGTTTGGAAATATCGCTGGCCGTACCCACCAGCTGTTTCTGTTTTAAAAGGCTGATAATCACGCAGCCGGAACCTGTACAGAGGTCCAAAACTTCCATGCCTGGATTCAGCATTTTAATCGCCTCTTCCACCAAAGTCTCCGTATCCTGACGAGGAATCAGCACATGCGAGTTCACCTTAAACTGCAGTCCCATAAATTCCTGATTCCCGGTAATATATTGTAACGGCACCCGCTCTGCCCGCTTTTTCAGCAAAAGCTCATATTCCAAAAATTTCCCATTTTCCATTTCATCGTTATTATGGACATAATATCGGCTTTTATCAATTTTACAGACATATTCCATCAGATACCACGCATCAAGTTCATAGTCCAACACATCTGCACTTCGCAAAACTTCTTTTCCATACTCCAAGGCGCTTTCAAATGTCATGTCATCTCCTTCTCCCTTACAGTTTCCACATAACTTTTCCAGTCAAACACTGCCTCCACAGAAGCAATCCCCACTTCAATCATCTCCTCGTCCGGCTCTTTGGTCGTCAGCCTCTGCATCCATAATCCTGGTCTGCTGAGCATGTTTATAATTGAATTGTCGCTTCTTCCGGCAAGACGGATAAATTCATAAGAAACCCCTGCCACCAGAGGTATGATGGCAAGCCGCAGGACAAGTCTGAGAATCCTGGAATCTACGCGGATAAACATAGTCGCTATTATGGTAATAATTACCACAAAAAACAAGAAACTAGTCCCACACCGCTTATGTTCCTTAGAACTGGCCTTTACATTCTCCACAGTCAAATCCATCCCGTGTTCAATGCAATTAATACATTTATGTTCTGCACCATGGTACATGAATACCCGCCTGATATCTTCCATTCTGGAAATCAGCAGGATATAAGCAAAAAAGATAAACAGGCGCAAAAGTCCCTCTATCAGTATCACCAATGTCTCAGAGGGAATATATTTCTGGAAAAACAAAGACACGTAAAAAGGCAGCGCCATAAAAATGGCTACCGCAAACAGCAGCGACAGGACAATCGTGAATCCCATCTCTGCTTTCTCCTTCTTCTCGCTCTTCGCCTTTGTATGTCCCCCTTTGTCCTCCTCCTCAAAAAAAGAAGCCGAAAACGTTAACGTCGACAGTCCCAATACCATAGATTCCACAAAGCTAATGATGCCCCGCACAAACATCAGATTCTTTAACGTCTCGTTTTTGCAGATACCCTGATACGTCTTCTTCTCAACTACGATTTCATGGTCCGGCTTACGCACTGCCACTGCGTATGTATCTTTGTGCTTCATCATCACGCCTTCTATGACAGCCTGTCCGCCAATTCCAGAATAAGCCATTTTCCCACTCCTTCCCAAACGTTCTATATTAAGATTTATATGAACACGCCCATATCCTAAACACTCTGCCAGCTCATTGCTCGCTGGAATAAAATCCCCTATATAGGAAAAAGAGAGGATGTCCAAATAAAAAGACATCCTCTTTCGGTTCACTTGAACTATAACATTACTGGTTGTTCATGCCATACTTACGATTGAACTTGTCGATACGTCCACGCGCTTGAGCAGCCTTCTGCTGTCCAGTATAGAATGGATGGCATTTGGAACAGATTTCAACGTGGATATCTTCTTTGGTAGAACCTGTCACAAACGTATTTCCACAGTTGCATGTTACGGTTGCCTGATGATATGCTGGATGGATTCCTTCTTTCATGTTTTCACCTCTTCACTCTCTATTTTAAATCTAAAAGCTGATTCTCCTGTTCGTGCAATTGCCTACGCAACAGCTTTATCATTGTAGCATATATTTTCTATATATGCAAGCAATTTTTGAATTTTTATATCAGTTTTGTCTTTTTAATCATCTGGCAAAACTCACGGTTATTGTTGGTACGCACGAAAAGATTAAGAATACTTTCCACTGCCTCGTCTGCCCGCATACCGTTGATGGCACGACGCATAATCTCCACCGCTTCCTGTTCCTCACGATTCAGCAGCAGGTCCTCCCTTCTTGTTCCGGACTTAGTGATATCGACTGCCGGGAAAATACGGCGCTCAGATAACTTGCGGTCCAGAATCAATTCCATGTTGCCAGTCCCCTTAAACTCTTCATATATCACATCATCCATACGGCTTCCGGTATCAACCAGCGCAGTGGCAAGGATGGTAATGCTTCCTCCCTCTCGCATATTCCTGGCAGCCCCGAAAAAACGCTTCGGCATATGTAAAGCTGCTGGGTCAATACCGCCAGATAAAGTCCTTCCGCTCGGCGGGACAATTAAATTGTATGCCCGCGCCAGACGGGTGATACTGTCTAAAAGAATTGTAACATCCTTCTTATGCTCCACCAGGCGCCTTGCTCGCTCAATCACCATTTCAGATACTCGTTTATGGTGTTCGGGAAGCTCATCAAACGTAGAATATATAACCTCCACATTCTTGCCCTCAATTGCCTCCTTGATATCTGTCACTTCTTCAGGACGCTCATCAATTAAAAGAATAATCAAATGCATCTGCGGATTATTCCTGGTCACTGCCTTCGCCACCTGCTTCAGTAAAGTGGTCTTTCCCGCTTTCGGCGGGGATACAATCATCCCCCTTTGTCCTTTCCCAATCGGAGACACCACATCCATAATACGCATGGCAACTGCACTTCGGTCGGTCTCAAGGCGAATTCGCTCGTTGGGAAAAATCGGCGTCAAATCCTCAAAATTAGGACGACGCAATATCTCCGAAGGATGACAGCCATTGATGCTGCGAATATATAAAAGCGCGCTGAACTTCTCTTGCTGTGTCTTAATTCTGGTATTCCCATGAATGATATCGCCTGTTTTCAGGCTAAATTTGCGAATTTGAGACGGCGAAACATATACATCATTCTCCCCTGGCAGATAATTTTCACAGCGGATAAATCCATATCCATCCGGCATGACTTCAAGGATGCCATGTGCACTGATACCGCTGTCTAACTCCGGATTATCAATCTCTATGCCGTCTGTCGTAATAATTTTGCCAGTTCTGCGCTCCTGCTTCCTCTCAGCTGTTTGCCCCTGTCGCTCTTCTGTTTTTCCTGATGTCCGTTCTCCTCCCCTCTCTGCTTCCTTATCTGTTGTCCGCTCTTCTTTAACCGCAGACTTGGTCAGCTTCTCTTCTGCCCTTGCCGCGGGCTTTTTTACCGTTTTCTCTTCCGTACGTCCTGCCAGTTTCTCCTCTGTTTTCCCCTCAGCATCTTCCCCTTTTAATGCAACTTTCCTGTCTTCTTCAAGCATACGCTCTACCAGCTCGCTCTTCTTTAGTCCGGAGAGATGCTTTAAACCTCTGGATTTTGCCACATCCCTTAATACCGCTACAGATAAACTCTCATATTTTTCTCTCATACATTTCTCCTTTAACTGTCATAATTGGGAATCTATGTCAGAGCAGACAATGACTTCACACACAGAATTTGTGCCTCCATAATGGGTTCATTATACACTATCTTTTTATAAATAG
>CAJUHY010000098.1 GCA_910585895.1 uncultured Lachnospiraceae bacterium | reverse complement strand
CTTTTTTTGGGTTCTTTCACTTGACTCACATCCGTATCCCCCTTTAGTCAGTTAGGGGGGGCAGCGACTGCTGTCCCCCCCAAGCTGTTTCTATTCACATTACATAAATTTGATTACTGCATCTGGGACTCGATGGTCTCCTGTGCAAGCTGGAGTTCATCATCAATGTTTGCTCCGCCTACAATGTTCTGCATAGCTGTTGCTACCGCGTCACGTGCTTCATAGTAGAATACACCTGTGTTGTTACTCGGAGTCTTACCTGCAAACTCTACAATCTTAGAAGATACAGCGTCTCCGCCGAAGAAATCATCACCCTTAGCATATACGTCAGAGTCACCAGCTGGCAGATAAGTAGCAAGCGCGCCGCAGCTGATAATGTTCTCATAGAGTTCTACGCTTCCTGCAAATGTGCTCTTCAGGAAATCTTTTGCCAGGTCAACATTCTGGCAGTTAGCTGTAATAGCCCAAGAAGAACCACCGTTGTTAGAATAGTTAGTAGCATTGTCTACGCCTACAAGGCTTGGCATGTTGGTGATAGCCCATTTACCGCTCTGGTCTTCTGCTGTCTTGATGGAAGCCATAATCCAGCATCCGTTGATGGTACCAGCTACAGTCTCAGTTGTCATAGTGGAAATGTACTGATCCCAGTCATTAACCTCTACTAATACGCCAGCTTCTTTAAGCGCTGCATAAGTTTCCATAACTTTCTTCAATGCAGCATTGTCAACAAGTGCAGGATTACCTGCGTCGTCAAACAGAGAAGCGCCGCATGACTGCATCATCATCATGATAACGTCAGACTCACCAGCCTGGCAGGAAAGTAATGGCTTGCCGGTCTTCTCAAGAACGGTCTTGCCTTTCTCAAGGTACTCATCCCATGTGATGTCTGTAAAGTCATCAATCTTCATTCCAGCCTGCTCCAAAACGTCCGTTCTGTAAGCTGCGATAACTGCACCGTTGTCAAACGGAACACCATAGTTCTTGCCATCAACAACAGAGTAAGCCGTCTTAGCTTCACCAAACTGCTTGAAGTCAATTCCGCTGTCTGTTAAGTCAACAAATGCATCCGGATAAGAAATAACGTTCTTCTGGAATGCGTTATCCTGCATGAGGACAATGTCTGGTAATGTGGATAAATCTCCACTGGTTGCTGCCGTTGTCAGCTTGGTCTGTACGTCATCCCACGGTGTCTCAACAACTTCTACGTTGAAATCTGCATGGTCTTTCTGATAAACTTTGCCGGCTTCTTCCATTGAGAAAATGTTGAATGCCGGGTCCCAGCACCATACGGTCAGCTTGTTGCCGCCTGCTGCTGCATCGTCGCCTGCTACTGCATCATCGCCTGCTGCTGCGTCATCGCCTGCCGCTGCATCATCTCCAGCTGCTGCATCATCTGTTGTTTCTGTTTTCTTGTCGTCAGTAGACTCTTTGGCATCGCCGCCGCAGCCAACTAACATTGTTGCTGACATTGCTACACAGAGCAATGCGCTTAAAATTTTTCTTTTCATATTGGTTTCCCTCCCGTGAAAACTTTATGTTTTTTTCCGATATGCGCATCATATTGCGCAATCGGTTGCTCTACAAACTCAGTTTACCAAATAAAGGATTTGCTGTCAATGTCAACACTTTCCAGTTTTTTTACTCGTTTTTTGGTTATTCTGTATAAATTCTTTTCGGCATTATTACTATCTTTCCCAATTTATCAAGGGTCTATTCCGTTATTATACACTAAGAAATATCAATTTTTCTGTATAGTAATTTGACTGTCAAATGCTCTCAATCCTTGTAAAATCGGGACTTCCCGTATGTTTTCCCGCATTTACTGAATTTATTGGTAAATTTACCGAGAATTTTGTCGTATTTTACCACCTGTTTTTACTAAATTTTATTTACTTGGTAGAATCTTTGAGGATAACTTCATACCCTAGCAGCGCTTTTGGCTTTACTGCTTTCCCATCAATAAGGCCCATCAATGTCTTACAGGCTGCCGTCCCAAGTTCTCTGGCATTAAAGGACAGCGAGGTAATCGAGGGCAGATTATTCTCCAGAATGGAACTGTCATAAAACGATGCCACTTTCATCTGGGTCGGAATTGCAACCTGCTCCTTTCGCAGCTTATTGAGCACATGGATACAGACAGCATCATCCATACAGACAATACAGTCCACCTGTTCTGCCAATAGTTTCTCCACCGCACGTTCAATCATAACTTCCTTCTCTATATTCACATGAACAATTTCATGTTTCACCGGAATGCCCGCCTGCTCATGCGCATCGAGATAACCTTGAAGCCGGCTCTGAGTAACCACATGGCTTTCAGCTCCCCCAACCAGCCCAATCCGTCTCAGCCGTTTCATCAACAGAATAGAAACCAGTTCACGGCAGGCGCTGCGATGGTCATTGTCCACCTGGATAACCCCCTCGTAATTGCTGCTACCTACCGTAACAAAGGGTATGTTCTGCGATATCAGATATTCCACATGCGCATCCTCCGTAAAGGTCCGCATGAGGATTAAGCCGTCCACTTTATGATTTTCAACCATGCGGCTAAGCTGAGCGCAGTCCTGTCCGCGGCTCATGGTAAGCAGGATATCATAATCCATGCTGATTGCCGTTTCCTCTATGCCGATTAAACAGGACTGAAAAAATGGCAAATCCACCACTGTATAGTCTTCGGGCAGCATAACGCCAATATTATATGTCTTAAGCTGCGCCAGACCCTTTGCCAGTACATTGGGCTTATAATTATGTTCCTCAATATATGCAAGCACACGTTCCCTGGTAGCCTTGCCGATTCTCCCTTTTCCGGATATTGCTCTGGACACCGTTGTTTTAGAAACGCCCAGAGCTTCTGCCACATCTGAAATTGTCAATTTTTTATCATTTGACTGTTCCATCACTACACCCCGCTTTTTTTATCTCTGGCGACACACCTTCTGTCCCGGGCAGCTTATACACCAAAATGGCGCATCCTTCTTCGATATTATCATACAATGTCTTTGCCGCGCTGTAAGGAAGGTTGATACAGCCATGAGAACCGCGCCGTTTATAATAGTCTCCGCCAAAACTTCCCCGCCACTTGGCATCATGGAATCCTACGCCGCCGTTAAAAGGCATCCAGAAAGATACCGGCGAGGCATATCCCTGTCCTCTCAGCGTCCGGTTGCGTTCTTTGTAGTAAAGTCCATATGCCCCAGTCGGCGTACTCCATCCCTTCGCTTCATTTCCCGATACAAAATCGGAATCCACTACCACTTCTCCATTTTTATAATAAATTAAATGCTGCGCCGTAAGGTTAACCTCTACGTATGTATCACCGTAATCTTTTTTACCTGGATTATTCGCAGTCTTCTCATATTCAGGCTCCCGCTCCGCCACCTGGCCTTCCTGAATTAATTTGGTAAGCGCCTCCGTCTCTTTTTCCCTGTCAATCTTCCAGCCATAATCTCCGCCGGGCACCTTTACCTTCTTACCATAAGAAGTCTTAAATTTTTTCTCCTTGCCCACGGTATCATATTTGTCTGCCAAACGGTTTACATAGGCCGCAATCTCTTCTCCTGAGACCTCTACTTCCTGATTATCATTGACCGAAATCCATTTGCTGATTTCCTCTCCATCCAGAACTTCCTCATCCTCACCAAATTGATAAGTAACCTTAACCTGAGCATAGTGATTCAGATTCTTAACAAGTTTTTTAAGCTTTTTAGATTTTGCGGTAACCTTCGGTTTCGTATAGCAGCCTTCCTCTTCCAGTGATACAATGGTCTGCAGCCTGACTATCGCCTCCCCAAGGACTTTGAGCAGTTTCTTCTCCTTAATCCTGGTTCCGCCTTCCTCTGGAATTATCGTAAACATTTTTTCTTTGGTATACTCTGAAATCCTGGCATTCTGCGGCTTTCTCATCTTGGTTTCATCCATGATGGATAACTCATTTACTTTCTGCTTCAACCTGCTCTCACTGTAATCTACCATGGTTTCCACTTCTATCTCAACTGTCTGAAAAAATGAGACCGGCCATCCCAGGCAATTTTGTTTATTTAATTCTTCCTCCAGACTGCCATCAAAAATCGGCATCACTCCTATGTCTACCCCTGCCAGAACTTCTTCTTTGCCTTCGCGTGCCTCTAACTTAATTTTATACTTCTCAATTTCCTGTATAATTTTGCATTCTACGTCCTCCACGCCGTCCCCATCCACAGCTACCCCATTAATTACCGTCCCGGGAAGAAAATGAGTACTGTAGTAGAGTGCAATTCCTAAGTATATCAGAAGAAGCGTCAGAATAATCCCGGCTGCAATCCATACTCCCAGCCATCCATTCCCTGTCTTCTTTGTCCTCTCCATAAAGTTGCCTTTCTATATCTGCTTTCCCTATCATTATAAATCTATTTTCCGTAAAGTCAAATTATTTGTAACTATTCAGCATTCAAATTCTTAATTACAGTTTTCACAGCAGTTCTCTGCACATATAGCAGAAAATATTTATGGGAATGTTTATGTATTTGATGGATTTCCCCTCCTCTGCCAAAAGGCAGACATTTAAGGGATTTCGTGTATCCCTTGCTTCCAGGAGAGGGGCTGGATAGATTTCCCCAATGTCAACTGTCTGAGCGTTTTCCCTACTGCTTATACTACATCGCCATAACGGAAATAGTTTTTCCTCACGGACAGCCCTTCTTGTTTTCCTAACAGCGGCAACAAGCACTTTCGATTAGGGTATGCCTCTGAAACTTGGGACTGCCACACTGAATAGCTATTATATCAAATTATTAATTGCGGCAGTCCCTCAGACAGTTCACCCCGCATACCCATTCGTGCTTTTATGCCGCTGGTAAGGAAAACTTACGAAGGACTTCCTACCCCGGAAAAACCATTTCCGATGGCGATATTTTACAAGACAGGGGAAAACGCGAGTTTTGAATTGGGGAAATTAATATCATCAGCCCCTCCCTGGAACTAGGGATACTAGAAATCCCGGTTTAGTCTGCCGTTGGCAGAGGAGGGAAAATCTATTGAACTTAAAAATATCCCATAAATATTTTCACTTATATCATCAAGAGAACTGCTGTGAAAACTGTGAAAATTATTTGAGGGCTAAATAGTTACAATAATTTCTGTTTTTCAATATTTTACAGTTGACATCCTTTCTCCCCTATGATAAAATAGCAAATGTTTCGGGGTATGGCTCAGCTTGGCTAGAGCGCACGGCTGGGGGCCGTGAGGTCGCA
>CAJUHY010000097.1 GCA_910585895.1 uncultured Lachnospiraceae bacterium | reverse complement strand
GCTGTTTTTTCTGCGGTCAGCGCGTCCGCAAACATTTCTTTTTCTGAATAAAATGACTGCTGCATGGTTTGCCTCCTAACTCAACTGGGAATACAAGTTGCGAAAATGCTCCTTGTGCTCATTGGAAATCTCGGTAAATTTTGATTTCATTTCTGTGTCGGTACTGTTATCTGCCAATACCTGGAATTTCTTGATTAGAAGTTCCTCGCCGGAAAGCAGATCGTTCAACGCAGATAACTCTTTTTCTGAAATTTGGTTCATGGAAAACTCCTTTCGCTGTGATATTTGTCCTCCATAGTATGTACGGAAACCTGCAGTTTATGTATTCCCGGATGAAAAGAAATGCCTGGCTGATTACAATAAAAAGTTGCTTACTTATGAACTGTACCAGCTTTTACCACTTCTTCACCTGAGGCATTCAGGTGGATATTAGGTGCATATTTTTCTAACGCCGCATTAAATTCATTATAATCTTTTTCATTCTGCATAGAAAGTCCGCCCATTCTTCCGCCCTTGCCATCATACAGCAATATATCAAATATTCTGCCGCGCGGCTTGATAATCACTGGATTTTTTGTCGTCACACTGCAGGTCATGGCAATGTCAGAAAGACGGAAAATACCATAATCAATCTCACCTCTGAACAGAAAAGCTGCCCGCAAATAATGTTCTGTAATGGAAATTGCGCTGTCCATCCTTCTGCCGTTTTGGATAAACACCAGCGGCTCTGCCGTCATTTCCACATCGAATTGCCGAACTTCCTCTTCTGAGAGATTCATTGCCTGCAGACAATTTTGGGCAAACGGAAGTTTAGGATTATTCTGGGAAAATTTTAATTTCATATAAAAATATCCTGCCATTCCAAGCCCCACAAGGCCGACAATTATACAAAAAAAGCTTGTATCATATTCCGGGGTTACCTGATTTAATACCAGTAAAAAGACCTCCAGCAAAACAAAAGCCACTATAACTACTATGACGTTTTTTATTGTCGGCGCAGACTTCGCTCTGTCTTCCTCTGTCTTTGCCATCTGCTCTTGCAACCATTGTGACATATCTTATCCTCCTTTTGCTCTCAAACGGAACCGAAACGTTCCTGGTATCTTCTGAATTTTACTTACATTTTATCTTATCATAGATTAACAGACCAGTCCAATAGAAATACCTGGCTCATAACTCTTTCTAAATATGATTTTATTGAAAAACCGGAGGATTGACGCTCACAACACCTTTAAGTTGCCATGGACTTTGTATCTTAGTTGTGCTATACTGAGCATAGTCCAAAAATTTTCCATAATCAGGAGGTGATTCCATGCCTAGTAATGGGGAAATTATTAAAGATGTAGTAGACCAATTCCAAAGGGTACAGGCTCATATGAAAAATGCAAGAAAAGAAAACGCTACTGAAACATACGAAGGATTAAAAAAAGATTACAAATCCTTAAAAGCTATCCTAAATACGCTTGGTGTAAACCTAACGGAAATTGATGAAATTAAAGAATAAGATTCCAAATAAATCTCAAGGGACCGCCCTGAAACCATTTTCAGGACAGCCCCTTGTTATTTCCCTACATATCAATATCTGATTCTTCTACATAATTCTTTTTCACATAATCTTTTATCTCGTACTCCTTGTCCAGATTGCCGATTTTCACGAGAAAGGCAATTGTATCCTGCAGATTTATGACGTCCTCATCAGAAATCCTTACAGTATACTCATATTTGGCTGTGACGTCCGCCAACAGTTCTGCATCAATGGAGAGAGCTTCAGAGACCTTCTTTTTTGTCTCCTCATCCAAATTCTCAAGTTCGGCAACACCTCTTGCGTATTGTTCAATAATCGTATGGATGACTTCTGGATGGCTCTGCGCATATTCTGCCCTGGCAATAATTGGATTCACGCCTAACAGCCCGCAGTCTGTACCCTCGCTGATAATTTTTGCCGTGCCGTCCGCAACCAGCCTGGTCACATTCGGTTCCCAGATTGCAACCGCATCTACTGCGCCTGTGGAGAGGACTGTTGCCGCGTCGCCAGTTGCAATATTGACCAGCTCTACATCAGCGTTAATATCAAGATTGTTCTGTGCCAGCAATTTATCAATCAGGTTATGTCCGGTAGAACCGATGGTGACGCCGATTTTTTTATCTTTGAGATCCGCCGCAGAAGCTATCTCAGAATCAGCGCTCACAAGCATAGCGTAAGATTTTGCGCCGTCCGCTGCCATGGCAACAATCTCATTCTTCTGCCCTGCGGCAATCGAAGAAACTGCAGGCACATCCCCCATCACACCGATATCCGAACTGCCGGAAGCCAGCGATTCATTCATAGGCGGACCGGATTCAAATTCATTCCAGTTCACTGTCACACCCTGTTCTTTCAGTGCTTCCTCAATCCAGCCTTTTTCACGCGCCACATACAGAGGGACAAATGCCGCCGATGGCTGGATAGCGATATTTACAACATTGCCGTCCTTGGCGTTGTCAGAAGAAGCCTGTGTTCCATCTTTTGCCCCACAGCCAGCCAACATGGCGGCTCCCAGAACGATTGCCATAAACCCTGATAAGAAACGTCTCTTTTTCATATTATTTTCTCCTTTTTGTTGGTGCTCATTTTCTGTTATCTATTTGATGAAAGTCACGTCATCCTACATTACAGAACTTTCATCAAAAAATTCATTGTATATAATCTTCCTGATTTCTACAAATTCATAAGAGTTGCGGTCCCGATGCCCTGTAAGTTCCACCGGAACGATTCGCCTGATTTTGCCAGGCCTTTCCGACATCACGATAATTCTGTCGGCAAGATACACGGCTTCATCAATATCATGTGTTACGAGAAGCATGGTGGTATCGGATTTCTTCTGAATCCTTTTCAATTCTTTCTGCATAGAGATTTTTGTAAATGCATCGAGCGCACCGAAAGGCTCATCCAGAAAAAGTACGGAGGGTTTGTTGACAAGCGCTCTGGCAATGCCTGCCCGCTGCGCCATGCCGCCGGACAATTCGCGCGGATAAGATTTCTCAAAACCATGCAGGCCCACCAGGTCAATATATTTCTGAACCTTCTCGCGCTTCTCTTCTTTGGAAAGACCCTGCAGCACATAACCCACATTCTGCGCCACCGTAAGCCAGGGGAAAAGCCTGTGCTCCTGGAAAACCATGCCCCTGCGCCGGTCGGGTCCGGTAACCTCCTCCCCATCAATCGTCACCGTGCCGCTATGCTCCGTATCTAATCCGCAAATAGCCCGCAGCAAAGTACTTTTTCCACATCCGCTGGAGCCTACGATACAGATTACTTCACCTTTCTTGACGCTGAAATTGATATCCTCAAGAATCTGCAGTTTTTCGCTGTCTCTTTGGATGAAATACTTATGTAATCCCTGAACGGAAATATAATCTTGCTCTTTTTGATGATTCTGCATATGCTCCACCTCAATTCCATCTGATAACTTGTTTTTCTGCCAGCCGTAAAAGCGAGTCCATAATCTTACCGATGATACCAATGGTAAGCATTCCCACAATGACGACATCTGTCTTGCCAAACTGCCTTGCATTCATAATCAGATATCCAAGACCGGTTGTGGATGATACAAGCTCTGCTGCTACCACACACATCCAGCAGGAACTTAGGCCTGTCCGCAGTCCCGTAAAAATATTGGGCGCCGCGCTGGGAATTACCATCAGAAAAATGTGTTTCAGAAACGGCGTTTCCATAGATTTGGAGACTTCTACTAATTTTATATCCGTCTGCCTTATGCCATCAATAACGTTGATAAGAATTGTAAAAAAACCACCGAGGAAAATTAGGAATATTTTTCCGCTCTCGCCAATCCCAAACCACAGTATTACCAAAGGAATCCAGGCAATGGGAGGAATTGGTTTTATCAGCTGAATCAAAAGCGCTGTCAGCCTGTCAAGATGATGGGAAAGACCTATCAAAATCCCCAGAATAATTCCCAAAACGGCTGCCAGGAGATAGCCCTGCAGCACCCTGAGAACGCTTACCAAGAGGTTTTCCCACAATTCACCGCTGGCAACCAGCGAAACAATGGTACTGCCTACCTTGGCTGGAGATGGCATAATCACTGGATTCAGATGGCCTGTGCTCCCCATCACAATCCATACCGCTATAATAGTTACAACAAGAACCATATATTCAGCAATATATCCAGCATTTTTTACTGCGACCTTGCTCATGTATGTATACCGCCTTTCTTTATTCTCATTTATCCTGTGTGATACCGACTGCTACGGTATCATAATTCTTTATGTTCATAATTCTAGATTGGAATTAAATGGATTTTTTTTCTTTATGTTTTTATATATAATTCAAAATCGGAATTATAAATAAGAAAATAAATATTAGAATACAGTTGCACAAAAGTTAAACAAATGAGGTGAATACTATCTTGTCAGAATACGGTGCAATTTTTAATATACAGCGTTATACCATTCATGACGGTCCCGGCATCCGCACGGAAATCTTTCTCAAGGGCTGTCCCCTGCGCTGCAGATGGTGCGGGAACCCGGAAAGCCATAGCGGCATTTTCCAGCCAGGGATATATACTGCGAAATGCATTGGAAAAGACGTTTGCGGCTGCTGTCTGGAGAAATGTGAACACAAAAACTGTCTGATATTTGAAGAACAAAAACTATCCGCCATCGACCGGTCAACCTGTATTAATTGTATGAAATGTGCAGATAACTGTCCGGCAGATGCGATTAAACGCTGGGGCTGGCAGATATCAGTGGATGAGGCATTGGAAACCATTCTAAAGGATGTTTCCTATTATAAAAGTTCTGGCGGCGGCGTCACTTTATCCGGCGGCGAACCACTGACACAAGCTGCTTTTGTGTCTGCACTATTGAAAAAGTGTAAGGAACGTGATATACATACATGTGTGGAATCGACCCTTTATGCAGACTGGGCAGCGATTGAGAATATCCTTCCTGACACGGATTTATTTATTACCGATATCAAGCATATGGACTCTGCTGTCCACGAGCAATATACCAACGTCCCCAACGACAGAATCCTCAGCAATATGGAACATCTGGCGAATGCAGGAAAGCCCTTGATGATTCGTATTCCTGTGATACCCGGGGTCAATGATACAGAAGAAAATATCAGCGCCACCGCCGACTTTATTCTGCATAAACTCCATAACAACCTTGTGGAACTGCAATTGCTGGAATTTATGCGGCTGGGGGAAGAAAAATACCGTTCCCTTAATCTTCCCTATCCTATGGAAGGATGGGAATTTGACAGGGAGGCATTTACGGAAGACATCAAA
>CAJUHY010000096.1 GCA_910585895.1 uncultured Lachnospiraceae bacterium | reverse complement strand
ATCCCGCACTCCAAACACCTTTGAATATCTTCCGCAAAGGCATCTGCAGTCATGGCAATAATAGGAATATCCGCGTCCTCACGCTCCAGTCCCCGGATGGCCATGGTCGCTTCATAGCCGTCCATAACAGGCATCCGCACATCCATAATAATTGCGTCATAATACCCAACAGGGGATTCTTTAAATTTTTCAAGACAAATCTGCCCATTTTCAGCCCAATCCAGTTCCATTTCAAAGACAGAAAGCATCTCCTTTGCAACTTCCCAGTTGAGCTCATTATCCTCCGCCAATAAAATGTGCTTCCCACAAAGAGACAAATCAACCACTTTTTCGTCACCAGCATCTTCTTCACCAGCAGCACCGGCAAATGCATTCAGGGCAGCAAACAAAGTGGACTTGAACAGCGGTCTGGAAATGAACCTGCAAATCCCCGCTTCTCTGGCCTCTGCCTCAATCTCGCTCCAATCACAGGCTGAGAGCAGCAAAGCCGGACTGTTTTCCCCATAATTCGCCTGAATCGTCCTGGCAGCCTCAATCCCATTCATACCTGGCAGTTTCCATCCTAAAAGAACCATCTGATAACCGTCATTTTGATGATAGCGTTTTGCAATCATTTCCATTGCCTGTTCAGCG
Organism: uncultured Lachnospiraceae bacterium; assembly: GCA_910585895.1. Lineage (GTDB taxonomy): Bacteria > Bacillota > Clostridia > Lachnospirales > Lachnospiraceae > Petralouisia. The sequence goes on along the minus strand of CAJUHY010000096.1, from coordinate 4,735 downwards.
TTCAGGCACCATTCAGCGCAGATTCCCATTGACTTTAAGGAAAGAACCGTATTAACGCATAACCGCTCATCTCCATCTACCACCAGCACATTCCAATCAGGAAACGCCGTATCATTTTCCTGTTCCCCGGCTTTTTTCAGGTCAAGAACAACATGGAACTCACTGCCCTTGCCCCGTTCGCTGTGAACAGAAATGGCGCCGCCCATCACGTCCACAATATACTTGGAAATTGCCATTCCCAGCCCGGAACCCTCTGTTTTCTGTACATGTGTTCTATCTTCTCTGCTGAAAGACTCAAATATCTTCTTCTGGTAGTCTTCTGACATCCCAATACCCGTGTCGCTCACCAGGAAATGGGTGCGCACACAGGTACGATTTTCTGGTAGCTCCTCCTGATATACAGCCACTTGAACAGCGCCCTGTTCTGGCGTAAATTTGACGGCATTTCCCAGCAGGTTAATCAATACCTGATTCAGACGCACACTGTCACAACAAACATCTTCTGAGAGTATTTCGTACGCGACCGCATTGAACTGTTGATTTTTTGCCTTGACCTGAGGCTGAATAATATTGACAATACTATCCATCACGTCTCTTAAGGATAACGGTTCAATATTCAGCGTCATTTTACCGCTCTCAATCTTGGATATATCCAATACGTCATTAATCAGCCCCAGCAAATGCTTACTGGACAAAGCAATCTTACCCAGGTAATCCTGAACCTGTTCCTGATTGTGCGAATTTTCTATGGCCAATGAAGTCATGCCGATGATGGCGTTCATGGGGGTGCGTATATCGTGGCTCATGCTGGAGAGAAAATCTTGTTTTGCCGCATTGGCGTGTTCCGCTTCCCTCCGTGCCCTTTCAGCATCCTTGCGCGCCGCGTCCATTTCCGTATTCATGCGCTTCAATTCAGAGACTTGTTTTCTGAAAAAATTTAAATACTGAAAGAATATACAGAGAAGCATAGCAATTACTACAGACGAAGCGGTATAAACGATGGTCAGCCAATGCCTGCCCATATCTGAAATCGCATAATCCAGTCCCTCAAAAGGAAGAACCGTCACCAAATACCACTCGCAAAAGGGGAGATCGGTACAATACAAATGGTAACGCGACTCACCGTTTTTCAAGATAACAGAATAATCTTCCCCCGCCTCCATAGCCTCCGTCATCTGTCCAATATAGGAAGTGGCTTCCTTGTTCTCACCATTAAAAATACTATTAAGCCTGTCAAAATAATTGTTGTGGACATCGCCCTCGTTGCCAACGACATAGCTGCCGTCCTCTCGTATGACAAATGAATACATCAGTGAACTGTCTGAATCAAGGAAGAGGACTTCACTCATATATTTGGTAGAGAGCCCAACGACAATGGCAAGACTGTCATTTCCATCGGACATGGGATATTCACAGGGAACGCCAAATAGAATGACCCCCTCTCCGCTGCTGTCAGTGGCGGACGCTACTTTGCTTTCTCCATTCCTCAAGCTCTCCAAAAACGGCTCCGGGTGGTTGAGTTTTACAGAATCGCCATAAATCATCTCACTTTTTCCATCAGAGGAATACAGGGCGGCGCACAAAAAATGTCTTGCCCTTGCACCATATTCTATCTCCTCCTTGGAACCATAACTGGAATTTTCCCCCTCTGCCGCAATATGCGCTATGGATTCCGCCATTGTCAGGCGGAGTTCAATAATCGTCTCAAAGTGTAAAGACACCTGCTCATTCATTCCATCCATATAAACAGTGCCTATATCCTCAATTGTGTTTCCACTCATATTATGAATGGTTCTTCCAAGGAAGAAAAACACGAAAATAGTCAAACAAATGATTACCGCTATACTGATTTTTAAAGAACGCGGCAAAGCCTTGCTTCTCATACGTTTTCCCTTTCTACAGTCTTAACATTTTCATATTTCCAATAAGTATCGAACGTCACTCGTTCGAGGCTTCTAACAACGCCTCAGGCGGCTCATGGTCTGGAACATCTTTTGAATGTCCATCGGCTTCGCCAGATGTTCATTCATTCCGGCATCCTTTGCCAGCGCAATATCCTCTTCAAAAGCGTTCGCTGACAACGCTATGATGGGCACGGTCCTGGCATCCGTCCGATCCAGAGCGCGAATTACCCGCGTCGCCTCATATCCGCTCATAACAGGCATCATTAAATCCATGAGTATGCAGTCAAACGTTTCGGGAGCGGAAGCTGCGAACGCATCCACGGCGGCCTTTCCATTGTTAACGGTCACGACCTCTGCATCCGCTTCTCTGAGAATGTACTCTACAATTTCACAGTTAATCTCATTGTCCTCCACCAGCAGAACGCGCATCCCAGCAATATCATCCTGCTCATCCTGCTCCTCGTCCGCAGGCTGCTGGTTAAAGGTCTCATCAACACGAATAGGCAGCGTGATTTTAATCACGCTCCCCTTTCCAATCTGGCTGTCTACAGCAACAGTCCCTTTCATCTGGTCCACCAATTTCTTTACAATGGACATGCCAAGCCCAACGCCGTTGTAGTTGGTTCTCGCATCTTGATGCTCCTGGGTAAAAGGCTCAAAAATATGCTCCTTAAAGTCTTCCCCAATGCCAATCCCGGTATCTTCGACCATAAAACGACAGCTTACGATTCCGTCCTCAAAAGCAGTCTCCTCTGCCCTGACAAACACAGAACCATGAGACCGGTTGTATTTGAGCGCGTTGTCAATGACATTCATCAGGATTTGCTTCAAGTGCAGCGGATTTCCAATCACCCTGTTATGCTGCAGTTCTGGCTCCTCCAGTTCCAAACGAATCCCGCGCTCCTCAGCCATGGGCGACAGGAGTGTAATGCAGTCTTCCAACGCGGCGCGAAGGTCAAAGTGTTCTTCCACCTCCGCCGGTCTTCCGCTCTCCAGCTTGCTTATCAGGAGAACGTCATTTACCAGGGACAGTAAATGCTCGGTGGATACACGTATCTTCTTCCAGCACTCTTTCTGCTGCTTTAGGTCATCCTGACTTTTCTCCAGGATGGTCAGCATTCCCAGAATCCCATTAATCGGTGTACGCAGATCGTGAGACATGTGGGAAAGAAATTCACTTTTTGCTGAATTCGCCTGTCTCACCCGCTCTAAAAGTTCCAAGATGGACTGCTCCTGTTTCTTCCTCGTCATCATGGTCTCTGTGATGTCCTGATGATACCCATTCAGACAGACGCCCGGTTTTTCAAATGTTTTGTCCGGCACCCCGCCGCAGCGGACGTAAATTTTCCCCAACGTTGGATGATTCCATGGATAAATCACCTCGGCACGCCCAGTTTCCAGAATCCCCTGAACCGCTTCCTGTACCATCTCAATATAGTCTGGCTCAATGCACTCAAACCAGTGCTGATAGCACTCCTCCGGTCCGATTTCATCTGGAACACCCAAAAGAATCCGCATGGTCCGGTCCGCATACATCCTCGGCAGACATCCATCCTCTAGCTCAATCCTCCAGATACCTGTCCTGGCTCCCTCCAGAATGTCCTCCAGACTCTGCCTGGCCTCCAGCTTATACTTCTCCTCCTGCTCCACCACAGCGTTGACATCCCGCAGCGCAAAAATTGCACAGTTCTCCTCCTTCGTCTTATCCATGGCGGAAAAATGAAGTTCCAGATGCTTTAATCCGAAGGAACTGTCTTGTACCTGGTATCGGACAGAGAACTTTTTCTCCATCCGAAGCTGCGTGAGCACATAATCTTTTTTTGTCACAGTACGCATCCGCTCCTGATCCTCCGGAATCACATATTCGGAAATGTACCGTTCCATAGCCGCCTGATAGCCATTCTTAAAACAGTTGACCCAGTCCATCCCCATCCTTTCGCTGTTTCGATAAATCTCGCATTGGCCTGTGTCAAAGTTTACCTGATAAATGTCCAGATAATCCACACTCAGGGCATGGAGAACATCGTAACTCCTCTCTTGAAGCTCACGAACCAGATTACGCCGTTTCAGGGAGGACACGATAAAGTATGCCGCTGTCTGAAGCATATTTGATGCGTATTCCAACGACTTGACAGGGGGATTATCCACACCGTAAAAGCCAATAATTTTTTTACTGTCATACAGAGGGACCACCACAAGGGAATGGATTCCTTGCCGCTTCAAGTTCTCATACTGAAGAGGATCAGTCTCCCGAATATCTTCCAGGCTCTTAATGACAATGTGCCTGCCTATCTTGAAATTCCGATACCAGCTGGCACACACCTCTGAAGGGACATTTTGAAGATTCTCCTTTTCCGGCTTCACACCATCAGCCGTCCATTCATAGGTGTTGTCATCACCGCCAGACTCGTTCTGCTCGAATATATAAGTCCGTTCTCCATTCAGCGCTTTTCCCAAGTGCTTCAGCAGCACCTGCAGCGACCGATCCGGAGTTTTTTCCAATAGGGCGGCACGAAGACCTTCGTTGATGACGTTCTCCAAATCTTGAACGCTTTGTATGCCACTGTACTGCTCACGGACCTCAACGACTGAACCGTCTTTTGGGGTCTGTTCAAAAAGTTCCCTTAAATGATCCATCTGCCTATCCTCCGCTTTTTCCTCACATCTTCGCCGTAAACGTCAGAAAATCTTTGCTATAATACCATATGTTCCCTATTTCGTCAATATTAAGCCGTCTTACTTTCCCCATTTTATTCTAACAGATATCCCTCTTTCACGGAAGTTTGACAGTTGAATAATAGTAAAAAACCTTGCAGGCCTTATAAATCCTG
>CAJUHY010000095.1 GCA_910585895.1 uncultured Lachnospiraceae bacterium | reverse complement strand
GCAATTGTAGGAATTAACGGAGCAGGGAAAACCACCCTGCTTCGGATTATTATGGGAGAGCTGGAGGCGGACAGCGGGGAGGTAATTCTGGCTAAGAATAAGACGATTGGCTATCTGCCCCAGCATCCTGCTATCGAAGGAAACAGGACGATTTATGAGGAGGTTCTCTCAGCGAAGCAAGAACTTATTTCCATGCAGGACACGCTGGTCTCAATGGAAAAGAAGATGAGCAGTTTGGAAGGCAATGAACTGGAAACTTTTCTGGACAGCTACAACCGCCTGAATCTGGAATTTGAACGGCAAGGCGGTCTGTCCTATAAGAGTGAGATAACAGGCGTCCTTAAAGGTCTTGGGTTTATAGAAGAGGAATTCGGCAAGCATATGCAGGAATTGTCCGGCGGGCAGCGTACCAGGGTCTGCCTGGGCAGGCTGTTGGTGACAAAGCCGGATGTAATTTTATTGGATGAGCCTACCAACCATTTGGATATTGGTTCTATCACTTGGTTGGAGACATTTCTGCTCAATTATAAGGGAGCTGTGATAATTGTCTGCCATGACAGGTATTTTCTGGACCGGGTGGTACATAAAGTAGTAGAGCTGGACCGACATCAGGTATCTGTTTTCTCTGGCAATTATAGTGACTATGCCGTGAAAAAAGCACAGGTGCGGGAAGCGCAGCTCAAACAGTATTACAATCAGCAGCGGGAAATCAAACATCAGGAGGAAGTCATTGCCAAGCTCAAGTCTTTTAACCGTGAGAAATCTATCAAACGTGCCGAGAGCCGTGAGAAAATGCTGGATAAGATAGAGCGGCTGGAGAAGCCGGTGGAAGAGAATACAGACATCCATTTGAATCTGGAGCCGCGGATTGTCAGCGGCAATGACGTACTGCGCGTGGAACAGTTGGCGAAATCGTATCCGGGTCAGCAGCTGTTTCATAATCTTTCATTTGAAATTAAACGCGGGGAGCGTGTGGCTCTGATAGGAGACAATGGGACAGGTAAGACGACTATCCTAAAAATTATCAACGAGATGACAGAAGCGGATGCAGGGGAATTGACGCTTGGCACAAATGTGCATATTGGTTATTATGACCAGGAGCATCAGGTACTGCACATGGAAAAGACTTTGGTGGAAGAAATTTCAGATGAATATCCTAGCCTGACCAACACGGAAATACGCAATGTCCTGGCGGCATTTTTGTTTACAGGAGATGAGGTGTTTAAGCGTATCTCAGATTTGAGCGGCGGCGAGCGTGGGCGTGTCTCCCTTGCCAAATTGATGTTGTCCGAGGCAAATTTCCTGATTCTTGACGAGCCAACGAACCATTTGGACATTACCTCCAAGGAAATTTTAGAACAGGCGCTGAACCGTTACAAGGGAACGGTGCTGTTTGTCTCACATGACCGTTATTTTATCAATAAGACGGCAACTCGTATTTTGAACCTTACCGGGCAGACGCTGGTGAATTACATCGGAAATTACGATTATTACCTTGAGAAATGCAAAGAACTGACGAACATTTATGTTCCTGGTCAGCAAGGAATAGCACAGCCGGAGGAAGAGTCTGCCGGCAAGATGGACTGGAAACAGCGCAAGGAGGAGCAGGCGCGTCAGCGCAAATTGGAAAATGACCGCAAAAAAACAGAATCTGCTATTGAGGAGACGGAACAGCGGATAAGTGAACTTGAGGACGCTTTTGCAGACAGTGAGATTGTCACGAATTCTGCAAAGCTGCAGGAACTCCATCAGGAGTATGAAAAGAAGCAGCGGGAACTGGAAGCTCTGTATGAAAAATGGGGGGAATTGATGTAGAGTGTTAAATTTTTCACACATTGACATCTATTGCTGGATTCATTATAATGTATGCAGGAATGCCATAGTAGGAGGAAAAGCAATGGAGAAGGAAATATCTCAGGCAGTCATCCGCAGAATGCCAAGATATTACAGATATTTGGGAGAGCTTTTGGACGATGGCGTGGAGCGGATTTCATCAAATGATTTAAGTGCGAGGATGCGGGTGACAGCATCGCAGATTCGCCAGGATCTCAATAATTTTGGCGGTTTCGGACAACAAGGGTATGGCTATAATGTCAAATACCTCTATGATGAAATCGGTAATATTTTGGGAATCAACCAGCGGCACAATATGATTGTGATTGGAGCGGGCAATTTAGGGCAGGCACTTGCCAATTATGTGAATTTCGAGAAGCGGGGATTTGTGATTATCGGACTTTTTGACGTCAATCCTGCCTTGAAAGGGACTTGCGTAAGGGATATTAAGGTACGCATGATGGATGAACTGGAAGCATTTGTGAAGGAACAGCCAGTGGATATTGCCGCGTTGACCATGCCTAAGGACCATGCTAAGAAAGTTGCCAATATCTTGGTGGATTTAGGTATCAATGCCATTTGGAATTTTGCACATCTGGATTTGGAACTGCCGGAGCATGTTGTAGTTGAAAATGTACATCTTTCGGAGAGTCTGATGCAGTTGTCATATAATTTTGCAAATTATAAAAAACTAACAGATAAGAAGTGATAATGATGGGAAAGAAGAAAAATATTATGCCCGGTTTTGGGCAGATGCTTCATGGAAAAAGGATACCGCTGCTGATTTTAGACCAGAAATGGCATCAACTGTTTTTGGATAATAAACCCAAAGAAATAGAACGCTTGGAACAGAAGCTGAATAAGCAATTGGCAACACAGGGAAAACTCAATCAGGAACTTAAGGACATGAAAGTTCTAAAGAAGAAGCTGATGAAAAATATTGTTGTCAATATGGACGAAATCGGCGAGCATGGACATGAGACCAGAAAGCTGCAGGAGGACCGCCGCCTTATCACGGAAATCAATGATAAGATGGAGGCAGAGGAATTGCAGCTTGAGAAACTGCAGGGAGAAATGGAAGAAGATAATTTTCTGTTGATGGTGGAGACAATGGAATACTGCTATCGGATTATGAACAGTAATGAGACAGAGCGCGAAGGCCTTGTCATCAGAATTGCTCAGATGCGGACGGAGCTCAAGACGAAGATTTACCGCAGAGAGGTGATTGAGGAGCAAAACAGGGGGATTTATGCATATTTGCATGATATATTTGGCGCGCAGGTAGTAGATATTTTTGACTTGAAATACGAAGATGAATATAAGTAACAGTTCAGTCAGCCTGTGCCTTTGCCTAGGGTGTGGCTGAACTGTTTTTAGGAGGGACAAAATGAGAATTCTGGTTGACAGCGGACAGATGAAACAGTGCGACAAAAATACCATTGAGTATTTTGGTGTGCCTTCTCTGATATTGATGGAGCGTGCTGCCCTCGGTGTTGTGGAGGAAATTGACAGAATCCTTTCAGAGACCTCTGTCGTGAAAGAGATATTGATAGTCTGCGGTTTTGGGAATAACGGCGGGGATGGGCTTGCCATTGCAAGGCTGCTCTGGCAGAAGGGATATGCAGTTACTGTCGTCATGCCGCCAGGAGCAAAGACAGTTTCGGAAGAGACGAGAGTGCAGATGGGTATTTTGGAGCGGTACCGGATTCCTATTGAGAGCCGCATCCCGAACAGGGAATTTGATATGGTGGTTGACGCGTTGTTTGGCATTGGACTAACGAGAGACCTTACCGGGCTTTGTCTGGAATATGTGCTGGAAATGAATGAGCTGCGCGGGAAGAAGGTGGCAGTCGATATCCCATCAGGAATCAACGCGGACACCGGTGCAGTGATGGGCGCAGGGTTTTATGCCGATATGACAGTGACCTTTGCATTTGCCAAGTTAGGGCTTATGCTGTTTCCGGGAGCGGAATATGCCGGGGAGGTTGTTGTCAAGGAAATTGGCATTGACCGCTGCAGCTTCCTGGCTGTGAAGCCAAATAATTTTTGTCTGGATTTTGGTGATTTATGTGAAATCCCTTGCCGTAAGATGCATTCAAATAAGGGCAGTTATGGAAAAGTCCTTACGATTGCAGGACAGAAAAATATGGCGGGAGCCTCATATTTAAGCGCAAAGGCATCCTACCTTACGGGGGCGGGACTGGTAAAGGTAGTGACGCCGGAAGAGAACCGTATCATTTTACAGCAGCTTTTGCCGGAGGCGATTTTAGAGACGTATGGGGATGCCTTGGATAACCTGGAGAAAGTCTTATCATGGGCCTCTGTGATAGTGGCAGGTCCGGGACTGGGTATGGGCGCAAATGCCAAACATATCGTCAAAAAAGTACTGCGGTCGGCGACAGTTCCGGTCATATTAGACGCAGATGGGTTAAATCTCGTGGCCGACAATCCACAATGGCTGAAGGAAGCAAAGGGTACTGTGATTGTGACGCCGCATTTAGGCGAGATGGCAAGGCTTATCCATGAAGACGTCCAGGTTATCCAGAACAGATTGTTGGAGACAGCAAAAGAGTTTGCAGAAAATTATGAGGTTATATGTGTATTAAAGGATGCAAGGACGGTCACGGCTGTGCCGGGGGGATTTGCCTGGGTGAATGACAGCGGAAATAACGGTATGGCAACAGCTGGTTCCGGGGATGTGCTTACCGGTGTTCTTGCCGGGCTGATTGCACAGGGTATGGAGCCTCAGTACGCTGCTTCTATGGGGGTGTATCTCCATGGGCTTGCCGGGGATGTTCAGACTAAGGAAAGAGGAGCCTATGGGCTGATGGCACAGGATATTTTAGAGGGGATTGCGCGCGTGCTTGCAGAATTTTCCAGACAAGGCAAGGAATAGCTAATGCACGTTAACACGGTATGAAAGAAAGGAAGTCCTGAAATGAAAACATATAGCAGGGTCTATGCGCAGATAGATCTTGATAATATCCTCCACAATATGCAGCAGATGCGAAAACATATCAATAAGGGCACGAAAATCATGGGAGTAATCAAGACAGATGCTTATGGACATGGCGCAGTGCCGATTGGAAGAGAGTTGGAGAAACTGGAATTTGTCTGGGGGTATGCCACAGCAACTGTGGAAGAAGCGGAGATTTTACGCAGGAATGGATTGAGGAAGCCGGTTTTGGTTTTAGGCGCAAGTTTTGCGGAACATTATGAGGCGCTGGCAAAGGAGGGCATCCGCGCGACGGTATTTTCTTTGCGACAGGCGCAGCAGCTAGAGGCATATGCCAGAGAAACAAATCAGAAAATTTTTGTTCATATTAAGATTGATACAGGAATGAGCCGTTTGGGATTTCAGGTCACCACACAGACAGCTGATGAAATAGCACAAATTGCCGGGATGCAGCATATTGTAGTGGAAGGGATGTATACGCATTTTGCCAAATCAGATGAAAAAGACAAATCTATGGCCAGAGAGCAACTGGCAAAATTCTGGGAAATGAGAGAACTGTTGGAAAAGCGCGGGCTGACAGCGCCCATTCTTCACTGTGCCAACAGTGCGGCGATTATTGATATGCCTGATACGAGAATGGATATGGTGCGTGCCGGAATCAGCCTGTATGGCATGTGGCCTTCCAGCGAGGTGCAGAAGGAAAAC
>CAJUHY010000094.1 GCA_910585895.1 uncultured Lachnospiraceae bacterium | reverse complement strand
TGTTTCTGGTGCCCTCTACCATGCTGTCTACGGTATCTGCGCTGTCTGCACAGAGTATCGGAGCAGGAAAGCATGAGCGTGCGGCAGCAACTCTGCGGTATGCCATATTCATCACGGTGGGGTATGGGATGGCTGTGTCCCTTGCCACACAGTTTATTGCAGCGCCGATTGTGGGGATGTTTACGGAGGATGCAGCCGTCATTTTATTGGGCGGGCAGTATCTGAGGGGATATATCTGGGACTGTATTTTTGCAGGGATACATTTTTCGTTCAGCGGCTACTTCTGTGCATATGGGCTGTCGGGGATTTCGTTTCTGCACAACTTCCTGTCGATTGTCCTTGTGCGCATTCCGGGGGCGTTTCTGGCATCAAAATATTTTGCGGACACGTTGTTTCCCATGGGGCTTGCCGCGCCGGGAGGCTCGCTCTTGTCGGTGCTCGTGTGTGTAGCGGCATTTATCTGGATGAGGTCAAAGAGGCTTTACACTTTATAGTTGTTTTGTTATCGTTGTATTGTAACAATCAGTGTCATCCAAATGTAAAGGCGGTGATAGTATGATGGGTAAAGAGATTGTTAATTTAATAAGGCAGCGTTTCGTGAGGGATGCTGCCCTGTCTGATTGTATTAACAGGTAAAAAGAAAAGGGAGAATGTGAGGAAAACAAAGATGAATTTTACAGGAGCAATTTTTGATATGGATGGCGTTCTTTTTGACACGGAGCAGATTTACCAGCAGACATGGCATGAACTTGCCGCAGAACGTAAGGTGGAGCTTGCCAGTGGGTTTTTACAGGCAATCTCAGGAAGCAGCGGGGCGCGTATGAATCAGGTGCTTGAAGAATATTACCATGTTTCGGATGGGGCGGTTCTTGCGCAGGAATGCATGGGGCGGGTCCGGCAAAAGCTGGCAGTTCATGTTCCGGTAAAAGAAGGCGTTCATGAAATACTTGCATTTTTTAAAGAAAAAGGCATGCCCATAGCAGTTGCCAGCAGCAGTCTGCCAGGGCAGATTGAGGCAAATCTCAAGAATGCCGGAATCAAAACTTATTTTGCTGAAATTGTCAGCGGGACGGAAGTCGAACATGGCAAGCCGGCTCCGGATATTTTTCTGCTTGCTGCCAGACGCATAGGCTGTGCCCCACAGGAATGTTTTGTGTTTGAGGACAGTGAAAATGGGGTGAAAGCAGGATTTGCAGCAGGCTGCGCCACGTTTATGGTGCCGGATTTAATCGAGCCTTCTTCGGAGATTCGACAGTATTGCACCAGGATTTGCAGGAATCTGACAGAGGCGCAAAGGGAAATTGATGAAAGATTTATGTGTCAAAAATGATATAAATCTTAATGATGTTTGGGTTTCGAGTATGATACCAATATTCAATGAAAATTTTTACACAATTCACACAATTCACAAAACTCTATAAAAATTCTTTAAAAAACACCATTGATTAAAAAGAAACTTTTGGTAAGACCAGGCAAAAAAATGTTTTTAATCAATGGTGTTTATAGAAAAAAATCCATAAATTATCAGATAACAAACAGAAAATAATTAAATATTCGATTTATCAGATAATTATAAGAAAAAAAATAGTTTACAAGTGCAGAAAAAGGGTGTATAGTATTTTTTAGAGCAACACTTTACCGTAGCAAAGCGATTTAGCAGGGAGGATAAGAAGATGCAGGAGACAAAACGGACAGCGATGGGTATGTACGACCCCAGGTTTGAGCATGACAACTGTGGAATCGGGGCAGTTGTGAATATCAAAGGCATCAAGACGCATGAGACAGTGGAGAATGCCTTGAAAATTGTAGAGAATTTAAAACACAGGGCAGGAAAGGACGCCGAGGGTAAAACTGGAGATGGCGTGGGTATCCTTCTGCAGATTTGCCATAAATTCTTTAAAAAAGCGGCGCAGCAAACAGGGATTAATTTGGGCGAGGAGAGAGATTATGGAATCGGTATGTTCTTCTTCTCACAGGATGAACTCAAACGCAACCAGGCGAAGAAGATGTTTGAGGTTATTGTGAGAAAAGAAGGCATGGAATTTCTTGGCTGGCGGCAGGTGCCGGTTGCGCCGGACAAACTGGGGCAGAAAGCCGTTGATTGTATGCCCTGCATTATGCAGGGGTTTGTAAAACGTCCGCCCAATGTGGATAAGGGGCTGGAGTTTGACCGGAAGCTGTATGTGGCGCGACGCGTGTTTGAACAGTCCAACGATGATACTTATGTAGTATCGCTCTCCAGCAGGACGATTGTATATAAGGGAATGTTTTTGGTGGAGCAGCTTCGCCAGTTTTTTGCGGATTTGCAGGATAAAGATTACGAGTCAGCGATTGCCACCGTGCATTCCAGATTTTCCACTAACACCAACCCCAGCTGGGAGCGGGCGCATCCGAACCGTTTTATCGTGCATAATGGAGAAATTAATACCATCCGCGGAAATGCAGATAAGATGCTGGCACGTGAGGAGACTATGGAATCCGAGCATCTGCGGGGGGAACTGCAGAAAGTGCTGCCGGTAGTAAATGCAGAAGGTTCCGATTCCGCAAGGCTTGACAATACGCTGGAATTTCTGGTGATGAGCGGCATGGACCTGCCGCTGGCGGTGATGATAACTATTCCGGAGCCGTGGGCGAACAATGATTTGATGAGCCAGAAGAAGAAGGATTTCTACCAGTATTATGCCACGATGATGGAACCCTGGGACGGTCCGGCCTCCATCCTCTTCAGCGATGGAGATATTTTGGGAGCTGTTCTTGACCGCAATGGGCTTCGTCCTTCACGTTACTATATTACGGATGACGATTATCTGATACTGTCCTCTGAGGTGGGAGTTCTGGAGATTGAACCCACGAGAGTCATGGTAAAAGAGCGTCTGCGTCCCGGAAAAATGCTTTTGGTGGATACTGTGCAGGGCAGAGTCATAGATGACGATGAACTGAAAGAAAAATATGCGGGGAGGCAGCCGTATGGCGAGTGGCTCGACCGCAATTTGATTAACCTTGCAGACTTGAAAATCCCCAACCAACGTGTGCCGGAATACACGAAGGAGGAACGCCAGAGGCTGCAAAAGACCTTTGGTTACACTTATGAATCATTGAAAGATGCCATCCTGCCGATGGCAGAGAAAGGCGGGGAAGCTACGGCAGCTATGGGTATTGATACGCCGCTGGCGGCTTTGGCAGGCGACCATCAGCCGTTGTTTAATTATTTTAAACAGAAATTTGCCCAGGTGACAAACCCGCCGATTGATTCCATCCGCGAGGAGGTTGTCACCAGTGCCACGGTTTATATTGGGGAGGACGGCAACCTTCTGGAAGAGAAGCCCTTGAACTGCCAGGTGCTTAAGGTGAATAACCCCATACTTACAAATACAGATTTGATGAAAATCAAAGCCATGAAAGTAGAAGGGTTTCAGGTTGCGGAAATCCCCATTACCTATTATAAAAATACCAGTCTGGAGAAAGCGATTGAACGCCTGTTTGTAGAGGCGGACCGTGCATACCGCGAGGGGGCCAATATCTTGATTCTTTCAGACCGCAGTGTGGATGAGAACCATGTACCCATTCCCTCGCTGCTTGCCGTGTCAGCGCTGCAGCAGTATCTGATTAAGACCAAGAAGCGGACGGCGCTGGCAATGATTCTGGAATCCGGGGAGCCCAGGGAGGTCCATCATTTTGCGGCTTTGCTTGGTTACGGTGCATGTGCCATCAATCCCTATCTGGCGCAGGATACCGTAAAACAGCTGATAGACGAGCATATGTTGGATAAAGATTACTATGCGGCGGTTGCAGACTATAACAATGCTATCCTTCACGGCATTGTTAAGATTGCAGCGAAGATGGGTATTTCTACGATTCAATCATATCAGGGAGCGAAGATTTTTGAGGCAATTGGTATCAGTGCGGATGTGATAAACAATTATTTTACCGATACAGTGAGCCGTATCGGGGGAATTACCCTAAAGGATATTGAGGAGGATGTGGATGCGCTGCATTCCAGCGCTTATGATCCGTTGGGATTGGAGACTGATTTGACTTTAGAGAGCCGCGGACGCCATAAGATGAGGAGCGGCGCGGACAGCCATCTGTATAATCCGCTGACCATTCATCTTCTGCAGGAATCTACGAAGCGTGGTGATTATCAGTTGTTTAAGCAGTATACCCAGGCGGCGGATAAGCAGGAAAAACATGCCAATATCCGGGGGATGATGACGTTTAGATTTCCTAAGAAAGGCGTGCCGATTGAGGAAGTGGAGAGCGTGGATTCGATTGTGACGCGTTTTAAGACGGGCGCCATGTCATATGGATCTATTTCCAAGGAAGCGCACGAGACTTTAGCGATTGCTATGAATCGCCTTCATGGCAAATCCAACAGCGGAGAGGGCGGTGAGAGCCCGGAGCGTCTTGTGGTTGGCAGGGACGGCATCAACCGCTGCTCGGCAATTAAGCAGGTGGCCTCGGGGCGGTTTGGCGTTACCAGCCAATATCTGGTGAGCGCCAAGGAAATCCAGATTAAGATGGCGCAGGGGGCGAAGCCGGGCGAAGGCGGACATCTGCCGGGACAGAAAGTTTATCCATGGATTGCCAAGACAAGGCTTTCCACGCCGGGTGTGTCTCTGATTTCACCGCCTCCGCACCATGACATATATTCTATTGAAGATTTGGAACAGCTGATTTATGATTTGAAGAACTCCAATAGACAGGCGAGAATTACAGTGAAACTGGTATCGGAGGCGGGTGTGGGTACTGTGGCTGCCGGTGTGGCAAAGGCGGGGGCTCAGGTGGTGTTGGTTTCCGGTTATGACGGGGGAACCGGGGCTGCGCCTGCAAGTTCTATCCACAACGCAGGACTTCCCTGGGAACTGGGGCTTTCGGAAACGCATCAGACTTTGATTTTAAATGGTTTGCGCAATAAAGTCCGCATTGAGACGGATGGTAAGCTGATGACTGGGCGCGATGTGGCAGTTGCAGCGATGCTGGGTGCGGAAGAATTCGGTTTTGCCACTGCGCCGCTGGTGACGATGGGCTGTGTGATGATGCGCGTCTGCAACCTTGATACCTGTCCAGCAGGAATTGCCACGCAGAATCCAGAACTTCGGAAGCGTTTTGCAGGTAAGCCGGAGTATGTTATCAATTTCATGCGCTTTATCGCAGAAGAATTGCGGGAATATATGGCAAAGCTGGGCATCCGCACTTTGGATGAGCTGGTGGGACGCAGTGATTTGCTGAAAGTCCGGGAGGATTTGAGTGAAAGAGAAAAGGAATTAGATTTGTCAGGGATTCTCAACAATCCGTTTGCAGGACCTAAGACGAAGGTTATCTTTGACCCCAAGCAGGTTTACGACTTTGAACTGGAAAAGACCAAGGATGAAAAAATTCTCCTAAAACAGTTGAAAACGGCGCTGGAGAGCGAGCAGAGGCGCAGCCTGGACGTGGAAGTGACCAATACCGACCGCTCCTTCGGCACGATTTTCGGTTCTGAAATCACCAGGCGTTATGC
>CAJUHY010000093.1 GCA_910585895.1 uncultured Lachnospiraceae bacterium | reverse complement strand
CGCCGGGACCAACGGAGCCCACAGAGCCGACAGACCCGCCGGGACCAACGGAGCCCACAGAGCCGACAGACCCGCCGGGACCAACGGAGCCAACCAAACCAACGGAGCCGACCAAACCGACAGAGCCATCGAAACCAACAGAGCCGACCAAACCGACAGCCCCCAAAGAGCAGAAGAAGAGGGAGTTGGAATTAAATGCGCAATTGAAAGTAAAGCAGAAAGGCAATAAAATTGAAATCTCTTGGGGGAAAGTGTCCGGGGCAGATGGGTACGATGTCTATGTACAGTATTGTTATAAGAATTTTACTGCAAAGTCGGTTACACCCATAAAGAATGGTAAAACCACAAAAGTGACCGTAAAGAAGGTCAATGGCAGGAAGCTGAATTTAAAGAAAGTATACAAAGTCTATGTACGCGCTTATCAGATATCTGACGGCAGGAAGCAAACACTTGCAAAAACAATTACCGCTCATGTTGTAGGCAGTAAGAATGCCAAGTACTCAAACGTAAAGGCAGTCAGGCTGAAGAAACATTCCTACACGCTGAAAAAGGGCGCAACTGCCAAGATAAAAGCAAGTGCTGTATTGGTCAGTAAGCGCAAGAAACCGCTTACTGATGAACATGCCAAGGAGTTTCGTTACGCGACTACCAATAAAGAGGTGGCAACAGTCTCTGAAAAAGGGAAGATTAAGGCGGTAGGAAAAGGTGTTTGTGTTATTTATGTCTATGCCAGAAATGGGTATGCAAAGACGGTAAAGGTAAATGTGAAGTGATGGCAGCAGTTTAGCCTGAACAGTTCAGTTTTAAAATTAAAGAAAATCATTGAATTTTACCAGGAAGTATATTAGAATAAGAACGTTACAGTAATTTATAGAGAGATAACTTAGACGGAGGTTCGGATATGTACCCAATCGTAAAAAAGAAAAAACTGGCAGATAAGATTTTTCTTATGGACGTCAAGGCGCCGCGTGTGGCAAAGTCCTGTCTGCCTGGACAATTTGTAATCGTTAAAATGGATGAGGAGGGCGAGCGTATACCGCTTACTATCTGTGACTATGACAGGGAAGCAGGAACCATCGCCATTGTATTCCAGACTGTGGGGGCATCCACACAGAAGATGGAGAGTTTACAGGAGGGAGAATCCTTCCAGGATTTTGTAGGACCTCTCGGCTGTGCTTCTGAGCTGACGGAGCAGCCAATTGATGAATTGAAGAAGAAAAAGATTGTATTTATTGCAGGAGGCGTGGGAACAGCGCCTGTATATCCTCAGGTGAAATGGCTTCATGAGAATGGCGTGGACTGTGATGTGATTATGGGCTCAAAGACCAAGGACCTGCTGATTTTAGTAGATGAGATGGAGAAGGTTGCTGCGAACCTTTATGTAACTACCGATGACGGAAGTTATGGTTTTCATGGAATGGGTACGAACCAATTAGAAGAGCTGGTAAATGCCGGCAATACATATGACCAGTGTATCGCTATCGGGCCGATGATTATGATGAAGTTTGTCTGTCTGCTTACTAAGAAGTTAGAGATTCCTACAATTGTATCCTTAAATCCAATTATGGTGGATGGCACAGGCATGTGTGGGGCATGTCGTGTGACTGTAGGTGACCAGGTCAAATTTGCCTGTGTGGATGGACCGGAATTTGATGGGCACTTGGTAGATTTTGACCAGGCGATGAAGCGTCAGCAGATGTATAAGACAGAAGAAGGAAGAAGTATGCTTAAGCTGCAGGAGGGTGATACCCACCATGGCGGATGCGGACATTGCGGAGGTGACAAATAATGGATGTATTGAAGAAAGTACCAGTAAGAGAACAGGAACCTAAGGTGCGTGCAGCGAATTTCGATGAAGTGTGCCTTGGTTATAATAAAGAAGAAGCTATGGAGGAGGCCGAGCGCTGCCTGAACTGTAAAAATGCGCAGTGTGTCAAAGGTTGTCCCGTTTCTATTGATATTCCGGGATTCATTTCCCAGATTAAAGAAGGTAATTTTGAAGAGTCTTACCAGGTAATCAGTAAAGCCAGCGCCTTACCCGCAGTCTGCGGACGTGTATGCCCGCAGGAAAGCCAATGTGAAGGTAAATGTATCCGCGGCATCAAGGGTGAGCCGGTATCCATCGGGAAACTGGAACGCTTTGCTGCTGACTGGGCAAGGGAGAATGACATCAAGCCGCAGCCGGCAACAGAGAAAAAGAGCCGCAAGGTGGCAGTTATCGGTTCCGGTCCTGCGGGTCTTACCTGTGCAGGAGATTTAGCGAAGATGGGATATGACGTGACCATTTTCGAGGCGCTCCATGAGCCGGGCGGGGTATTGATTTATGGAATTCCCGAATTCCGTCTGCCCAAGAGCTCGGTTGTGGCTAAAGAGATTGAGAACGTCAAGTCCTTAGGCGTTAAGATTGAGACAAACGTGGTAATCGGTAAGGCAGGGACGATTGACGAGTTGATGGAAGAAGAGGGATTTGAGGCTGTGTTTATTGGTTCCGGCGCAGGACTTCCTAAGTTTATGGGAATTCCTGGCGAGCAGGCGAACGGCGTATTTTCCGCCAACGAATTCCTGACCAGAAACAATCTGATGAAAGCGTTCCAGGAAGAGTATGACACACCGATTATGAAGGGCAAGAAGGTTGCCGTGGTAGGCGGCGGAAATGTTGCCATGGATGCAGCGAGGACAGCGTTGCGTCTGGGCGCAGAAGTGCACATTGTATATAGAAGAAGCGAGTCAGAACTTCCGGCGAGAGTGGAAGAAGTGCACCATGCCAAGGAAGAAGGAATTATCTTCGACCTGTTGACAAATCCCAAGGAGATTCTTGTGGATGAGAATGGCTGGGTAAAGGGCATGACCTGTATCCGCATGGAACTGGGCGAGCCGGATGATTCCGGCAGGAGAAGACCGGTAGAAGTTCCGGGGTCTGAATTTGATTTGGATCTTGACACGGTCATTATGTCTCTGGGAACATCCCCTAACCCGCTGATTTCTTCAACTACCAAGGGGCTTGATGTAAACCGCTGGCAATGTATTGTGGCTGAGGAAGAAAATGGAGCTACCAGCAAGCCGGGGGTATTTGCCGGTGGAGATGCGGTGACAGGAGCAGCAACTGTTATCCTTGCTATGGGTGCAGGGAAAGCTGCCGCAAAGGGAATTGATGAATACCTTTCAGGAAAATAGAAGGAGGAAGAGTACAATGAAAGACATAACCATTACAGACACCATCAAATATATTGGAGCAGACGACAAGGATATTGACTTGTTTGAGAGCCAATATGTAGTACCAAATGGAGTTTCTTATAATTCATATGTAATTTTGGATGATAAAGTAGCAGTCATGGATACCGTTGATTCCAGAAGAGGCGAAGAGTGGATAAAAAATCTGGAGCAGACGCTGAATGGCAGGGACGTAGATTATCTGGTGGTTTCCCATATGGAACCAGATCATGCAGCCAATATCCAGAAGATTGCAGAAAAATACCCCAAAATGATTGTGGTGGGCAATGCCAAGACCTTCCCAATGCTGGGGCAGTTCTTTGATATTGATCTGTCAGATCGTTCTTTAGTTGTTAAAGAGGGCGATACCCTGAACCTGGGAAGCCATGAACTGACGTTTGTGATGGCTCCGATGGTGCACTGGCCGGAAGTTATGGTTTCTTATGAGAGTTCCGAGAAAATCCTCTTTTCAGCGGATGGATTTGGCAAATTCGGCGCTTTGGATACCGAAGAAGACTGGGCATGTGAGGCAAGGCGTTATTATTTCAATATTGTGGGCAAGTATGGCGCACAGGTGCAGGCGCTGTTGAAGAAAGCAGCAGGCTTGGATATTCAGATGATTTGCCCACTGCACGGTCCGATTTTAAAGGAAAATCTGGAATATTATATTGGCAAATATCAGGTATGGAGCAGTTACGAGCCAGAGGATGAGGGAATTCTGGTGGCTTATGCTTCCATCCATGGACATACGGCTGAGGCAGCAAAGAAATTAAAAGAAATCCTGGAAGCGAAAGGCGCCAAAAAAGTGGCAATTACCGATTTGTCCAGAGATGATATGGCAGAAGCTATTGAGGATGCGTTCCGCTATGACAAGATGGTGCTGGCGGCGGCGACTTATGACGGAGGGATTTTCCCCTGCATGGAAGATTTTCTCCATCATTTAAAGAGCAAAACTTACCGTAAACGTACGGTTGCCCTGATGGAGAATGGTTCCTGGGCTCCGATTGCGGCAAAGAATATGCGTGCGCTTTTAGAAGAGATGAAGGATATTACAGTCTGCGACAAGGTGGTAACGATTAAGTCTGCCATGAAAGAAGATACCATTGCAGATATGGAAGCCTTGGCAGACGAGTTAATAGCGAAATAGACTTGCTGCAGCGAATTAATATATTGTAAAAAATGATTTAGGGCATCTTTCACAAGGAAGATGCCCTATAGCTTTCAGTATAAGATATTCTCGGAAATGAGCTGTCCGTGATTAAAGTAGATATCATCGTATTATCTCCAATCGTAATGTGCGCGTCGTCGAGGAACGTACAATTAAAATTTATATAGACATTGCTGCCCGGGGAGGCGTGGTGACCGCCTCACATTGCGAAATATGGAGCCTGGATATAGGAGTTTTCACCTGCTTGGGCAAATAATTCCTGCAAAATGGATTGTTTTGTTTTTTCACCTTTTTGTATAGCCGGCTGAA
Source organism: uncultured Lachnospiraceae bacterium (assembly GCA_910585895.1). Classification (GTDB taxonomy): domain Bacteria; phylum Bacillota; class Clostridia; order Lachnospirales; family Lachnospiraceae; genus Petralouisia. The sequence continues at coordinate 897 of CAJUHY010000093.1, read as the reverse complement.
GGTTGTCAGTAATTTGGAGAATCACTTTGCAGGGCGCTCCGGCGGCAAAACACATGGGCGGTATGTCTCTTGTGACAACGCTTCCGGTGCCTATAACTGCTCCCATTCCGACGATACTTGAAAAAATCTCAATCAAAATGTACTGCCCAAAAGTTACTATTGAAGATAACGTGTGGATTGGCAGCAATGCCGTAATCTGTGCTGGGGTAACTGTCGCGCTTCAAGAAAATGATGCATATGTCGGTATCGGATTACCTGAATGAATACCGACTGTCTCAGGCGCTTCTCCTGTTAAAGAACACGGACCAGAGTATAACGGAAATTGCAGTTAAGCTGGGGTTTTCTACAACAAGCTATTTTATCAGCAGGTTTAAAGAGAAAATGAGGATAACGCCGCTTGAATATAGAATGAAAAATAAAAGTAAATAATTGAAGACAATTAAAATTTTGTCTCGTTATAATAAACAGACAGATAGAAAACGATTCCCTGACAATGAAAATTATGGTTAAAACCGAAGCAAAGGAGGCGGATAGAATCGATAAGGAAGAATATTTCAGTTATCTTCTGGATACATACGAGCGGCTGGTATATTCCATCTGTTTTAAGATGGCAGGAAATCAGTTTGACGCGGAAGATTTGACACAGGAAACTTTTTTATCCATTTATAAAAATCTCGCCACTTTTCAACGGGATTATGAAAAAGCATGGGTATGCAGGATTGCCACCAATAAAGGGCTGGATTTCCTGAAAAGTGCAAAGCGTCGCAGCGAACCCAAAGAAGATACTTATTTTGAAGAATTAAAGGACCAGAAGGCAAGTCCCGAGGAGGCATATTTACAGCAGGAATCCAAGGAGTATGTTTACACTATCTGTCAAAGCCTGAAAAGTCCTTACAA
>CAJUHY010000092.1:572-5669 GCA_910585895.1 uncultured Lachnospiraceae bacterium | reverse complement strand
GCCGGAAGTCGACCGGTGGTTCCGGGAGGGTGAAAAGGCGTAAAGTTATGTTTCCTGTCAGGAGAATAAGGACAATAGAATAGGAAGTTAAAGAAGGGAAGAGTTCTGAGGCTATCAGGGCTCTTTCCTTTTTGGGGAAATTTCCTATTGCTTTTTTTGTCTCAATAAGCTAGAATAAAATAGCAAGTGGAGGAAAGTGGTGGAAAATGGGTTAAAGTGGTTGATAAGTGGATAAAAATGTGGATAACTTCAATATAACCTGCCACACTCCCCGGTACTGTAGAGGTGATGCAGATGTTCATGGGAGAATACAATCACACAGTTGATGCAAAGGGCAGACTGATAGTACCCTCCAAATTCAGAGACCAGTTGGGAGAAGAATTTGTAGTGACAAAGGGACTGGATGGATGTTTATTTGTGTATTCTTCAGAAGAATGGAAGCTCATCGAGACGAAATTCCGTGAAGTATCACAATTTTCTAAGGAAGCCCGTAAATTTGCGAGATTTTTCTTTGCCAGCGCGGCTATCTGCGAGCTGGACAAGCAGGGGCGCGTACTTCTTCCGGCAGTTCTGCGGGAATTCGCAGGGATTGAGAAGGAAATCATACTGGCTGGCGTGGTGAATCACATTGAAATCTGGAGCAAAGACAGATGGCAGGAAACCAATGAGTATGATGACGTGGAGGAGATAGCAGAACATATGGCAAGCCTGGGATTGATGATTTAACCGGAGGTTGCCAACCGTTGCCTAAGTAGTAGGACCTAAGGAGGGATTTCATGGAATTCAAGCATAAGTCAGTACTTTTAGAGGAGACAATTGAATACCTGAATATCCACCCCGATGGAATCTATGTTGACGGTACACTGGGCGGCGGCGGACATGCCTATGAGGTATGCAGACGTCTGTCGGAAAAGGGAAGGTTTGTTGGAATTGACCAGGATGCGGACGCTATTAAGGCGGCGACAAGAAGATTAGCGCAATTTGAAGACAGAGTACAGATTATAAGAAACAATTACTGTGAAATGCAAGAGGTGCTGGCAGAGCTTGGCATCGTGAAAGTGGATGGCATTGTATTGGATTTGGGAGTATCGTCCTATCAGTTGGATGACCCAGCCAGAGGATTTACATACCGGTCCATGGATGCGCCTTTGGATATGAGAATGGATACGCGCCAGAGTTTTACAGCGAAGGAACTAATTAATACTTACAGTGAATATGAACTGTACCGAGTTATCCGTGATTACGGAGAAGATAAATTTGCAAAAAACATTGCCAAGCATATCGTTATGGCAAGAGAGAAGAAAGAAATTGAGACTACAGGCGAATTGACAGAGATTGTCAAAGCGGCAATCCCGGCAAAAGTACGGATGAGTGGAGGACATCCATCGAAACGGACGTTTCAGGCTATCAGGATTGAACTTAACCGGGAATTGGAAGTGCTGCAGGATTCGCTGGAGGATATGATTTGTTTGCTGAATCCCGGGGGAAGGCTTTGTGTTATCACCTTCCACTCTTTAGAAGACAGGGTTGTAAAGAACATTTATAAGAAAAGTGAAAACCCATGCACATGCCCAAGTGATTTTCCGGTATGTGTGTGCGGGAAAAAACCAATGGGTAAGGCTGTGACCAGAAAGCCGATAATACCGTCGGAGGAAGAAATAGAGTATAACCCTCGTTCTAAGAGCGCAAAACTCAGAGTGTTTGAGCGAATGTAAATGAAGTAAGTTAGGAGACAAGATTATGAGACAGCAGGAAGAGTTGCAATACTGGGAGAAAAGCAGAACTTATATAGATGGAAATACAGCGAGAGAGCTTGCCATGCAGGCACAGCAGCGTAAGGAACAGGTACATCAGGAGTATGTAGAGTGGCAGGAGGAAGAGCGGGAGCAAAGGAAACGTCAGAGGCAGACCAGGGCTGCTGTCATGAAAAACAGGGAGCGTGCGCTGCAAATCAGTTCAGGCTATGTAATTTTCCTGACGGGGATTATGGCTGTGATGGTGGTTGTGTTCGCCTGTTATCTGCAATTACATGCAAATCTGAATAAGAGCGTGCAGAACGTAGCGGCGCTGGAAGCACAGATCTTAGATCTCAAGAATGAAAATGATGCTGTGCAGAAGAAAATCAGCAATTCTGTAAATCTGGATATTATCAGGCAGAAAGCAATGGAAGAGCTGGGTATGATATATCCACAGAAGGAACAGATTGAATTTTTTGAGGTGGAACAGGACGACTATATGAATCAGTATGAGAACATTCCGGAAAGGTGAAATGCCATTGGGAAATCGAGAACAGAGATATAAAAAAAGAAAGAGAACTGCCAAATTTTCCCCGGAAATGAAAAAGAAACTGCTGATGGTATTTTCGGCAATCGTAGCTTTGTCCATTGTGCTGGTCGGAAGATTGATTTATATTGACCAGGTGAAGGGTGAAGAGTATGAGAAACAGGTATTAGGACAGCAGAGTTATGGGAGTGAGACCATTCCCTACCAGCGGGGGGAAATCCTTGATACGAAAGGGACGGTCCTGGCAACCAATGTAGATGTATACAATATTGTGTTGGACTGTAAGCTTCTCAACGATGACAAAGACAAGTACATGGAGCCTACGATAAAGGCTTTGCTGGAGTGTTTTCCTGAAATTACGGAAGAAGAAGTGCGGGCGGCGCTTGACAAACAGGCCAACAGCCGCTATTTTGTGCTGCGTAAGGGAGTGCCTTATGAGGAGATAGAGCCGTTTCAGGAACTGCAGGCCAAGAAAAATAAAAAGGGCAAAAAGGTAAATCCTAATATACAGGGCATTTGGTTTGAAAAAGAATATAAGAGAGAATATCCTTATGGGGCTCTTGCCAGCAAGATTCTGGGGTTTACTACGTCGGGAAATGAAGGAATCGGCGGTCTGGAGGATTATTACAATGACACCTTAAATGGGATAGACGGCAGAAAGTATGGTTATCTGAACGCAGATAACAATTTGCAAAAGACAACAAAAGAGCCTGTCAATGGGAACAGCCTGGTTACAACGGTTGATTTGAATGTTCAGAAGATTATAGAGCAAAATATTGCCAGATTTCAGGAGGAATACCGCGATGGGGAAGTAGATGGCGCGGGCAGTCAGCATACGGGTATTCTTGTGATGAACCCACAAAATGGTGAAATATTGGGGATGTCTGATAATTTTACATATGACCTGAATAATCCGTGGGATTTGACGCAGTATTATTCTCAGGGGGAAATAGATAGTTTTTCTGAGGAAGAGCGTCTGGAAAAACTCAATGCCATCTGGCAGAATTTCTGTATCACTTATACTTATGAGCCGGGTTCTACAGCGAAACCTTTTACGGTAGCTACCGGTCTGGAAACTGGGAAAACTAGGGAAACGTATGAGTGTGATGGCGTAGAGAAGATAGGCGGATATGATATAAAGTGTATTAACCGCTCTGGTCACGGTACAGAGACGATAGAAAAAGCGGTGATGGATTCCTGTAACGATGCGATGATGCAGATGGCAATGGATATTGGCAAGGAAGACTTCTATAAATACCAGAATATCTTCAATTTTGGACTGAAGACAAATATTGACCTTCCCGGAGAGGCAAGGACGGACAGTCTGATTTATACCGTTGATAATACGAACCTGACATCGCTTGTTACCAACGCTTTCGGGCAGAATTTTAATGTAACGGTCGTGCAGCTTGCAAGTGCATTTTCTTCTTTGATTAATGGAGGTTACTATTACCAGCCGCATCTGGTAAAAAAGATTATTGATGAGCATGGAAATGTCGTACAGAACATTGAGACTTCTCCCTTGAAACAGACAATTTCCAGGCAGACCAGCGATTTGCTTAAAGGATATCTTTATAAGACGGTATCTGAGGGAACTGGCAGGAGCGCCAAAGTTGCAGGCTATTCTATGGGCGGAAAGACGGGAACGGCAGAGAAAGGCAGACGTGAAGATAAGAAATATGTGGTGTCGTTCATCGGGTTTGCGCCGGTAGAGAATCCGCAAGTTCTGGTTTATGTGGTAATTGACGAGGCAAATGTCCCGGAGGATGACCAGAGCAGCGCATTGGCAACAGCATTGGCAAAGAAGGTTTTTGAGGAAATTCTTCCTTATTTAAATATATATCCGGATGAGGAATATGTAACGCCGGATGATGGTACCGTGCCGGGGGAGCCACAAGAAGCAGAAAATCCACAAGGTGCAGAAAATCCACAAGGACCAGAGCAGCCGGGTGAAGGATTACCGGCTGGTGACGAACCGCCAGCAGAGGGCGCGCCCAATGCTATGCCGGATGGCGGAGATGGAACCTCTCAGCCAGCAGATGATTTGTTGGATGGGATTACGCCGGAGGAATATCCTTGAGTTTTGGCTGGTAACACAGGCGATTATCTGTCACAGATTTATGATAAGTGTACATAACCTCATAAAAATAGTAATAGATTGTAATAACAGTTTTTATGAGGTTTTTTAGATGGTTCGCAATAAAACGTTTAATCGCAAGAAAATTCTGATTATTTTTACCGTCGTGTCATTGGCGCTCATATTGCTTGCAGGCAGGCTGGTCTATTTGATGGTATTCTGCTCAGAATATTATGGAAAAAAAGCAGAGGATTTGCATGAACGCGAGCGGGATATTAAGGCAGCCCGGGGTAAAATTATTGATGCCACCGGGACAGTGCTTGCTACGAACCGGACAGTCTGCACAATTTCTGTCATCCACAGCCAGTTGGAAGAACCTGAAAAAGTGATAGAAGTATTGACGCAGGAATTGGGCATGGAAGAAGCGGCAGTCCGCAAACGTGTGGAGAAAGTCAGTTCCATTGAGCGTGTCAAATCCAATGTGGACAAAGAGACAGGAGACAAAATCCGGGATTACAGGCTTGCGGGAGTGAAAGTAGATGAGGATTACAAACGTTATTATCCCTATGACACCCTGGCTTCCAAGGTTTTGGGCTTTACGGGAGGGGATAATCAAGGTATCATAGGTCTTGAAGTTGTCTATGAGGATCGATTAAAAGGGACCAATGGCAAGATTCTCACGTTGACAGATGCGCGGGGGGTAGAAATTGAAAATGCTGGGGAGCGCAGGCAGGAGC
>CAJUHY010000092.1:0-562 GCA_910585895.1 uncultured Lachnospiraceae bacterium | reverse complement strand
GGATTATAATATCCAGCTTTACTGTGAACAGGCTGCCAAGAAAGTTAAGGAAGCCAAGTCGGCAGACAGTGTGTCAGTGATTGTCATGAATCCTCAAAATGGCGAGATTATGGCGATGGTGAATGTGCCGGAGTTTCATTTGAATGAACCATTTTTGCTGGTAACTGATGATGACGGCGCTCCGTCAGGGGAAGCCACCCAGGAGCAGTTGAATCAGATGTGGCGCAACCAGTGTATCAGCGATACTTATGAGCCAGGTTCTGTGTTTAAGATTATTACAACCGCTGCAGCCTTTGAGGAGGGTGTGGTATCGTTGAATGATAGCTTTTTCTGCCCAGGGTATAAGTTGGTGGAGGACCGCAGAATTCATTGCCATAAACGTACCGGACATGGGGCAGAGACTTTTACCGAGGGAATTATGAATTCCTGTAATCCGGTATTTATTGAGTTGGGAATGCGTCTGGGAACAGACAATTTTTATAAGTATTTTAAACAATTTGGGTTGTTGGAGAGAACGAACATTGACCTTCCAGGAGAAGCGGTGACCATCATGCATGACAAG
>CAJUHY010000091.1 GCA_910585895.1 uncultured Lachnospiraceae bacterium | reverse complement strand
CTCTTCCCATAATCAAACGTTACTTTCTCCATGATTTCCACTCCTTTTCCATTAATTTGTCACGAATTTCCAATTACAGGATAAGTGTAGCAAATCTCCCACGTTTCGTCAAGAAAAGTACTCCTGCAGCACGGCATTGAATACCTCCTCTTCCTCTTGCTTGCGCTGTTCCTGCTCAAGGAGACTTTCATCTTCCGGGCTCCTGCCCTGCAAATCTCCCTGCATCTTCGCTACCTCTGCTGCCTCCGGCTCCCCCTGTGCTTCCGGCTCCTCCTGCATGATTACATCAAAATACGCCTGGACATTCTGTGTGATGCCCGACAGGCTACGATTCAGCCTTTTTATCTGCCTCAAAATCCTCAGCAGCGTGATTGCCAGAATCAATCCCACTGCAACAATGGATGCCACTGTCAGGACTTCATTGTAGGTCTGTAAGATACTTATCCATTTCTCCATAGCATGTCCTCCTTTAAAATAAAAAAACTATTCAGATCCAACGCCAGGGACACTGCTTTCCCATGGGGTTCTGAATAGTTCTATTATAATTATTATTTTTCACGCTGTGAAGTATCTGCAAGCCTTTTTTCATCGCATGTTTCGGCATTTTGCGACGCTGGCAGCCTGTTAAGCGTCGAATTCTTTAATCATTGGCGGAATCTGTGACAACATATTGTCAACATCCTCAAACATCGCGCTTTTGGTCGTCCCCAGACTGCTCGCATGGTTAAGGTTTTTCATGACTTCCCGATACTGTGTCTTTATCTGCTCAAAGAAATTATTGACATTCTGCAAAGCTGCTTTAGAATCAGCAATGACGCCGGAAATTTCTGATTGCACGCCCGTAGCTCCTTCTGCCGCTTCCGTAATCTTGTCAAACATCTCATACGTCTCATCTACTTTTTCCAAGCTCTGTCCCAAGGCCTGCTGCGAGGTATCCATGTCAGAACGCAGCTTGTCCGATCCTCGTTCCACATCAGAAATGCTTGCTTCCACAGCGCCTACCAGCGTTTTCACTTCATCGGCAAGGCTTTTGACTTCCCTTGCCACCACCGAAAACCCTTTGCCCTGCTCACCGGCTTTAGTTGCTTCTATCGTCGCATTCAATGCAAGGATATTCGTCTGTTCCGCAATGGAAGTGATTTTATTCGTGCATCTTTTAATCTCATTTACCGCCGTCTCAAAAGCCTCGAATGTTTTCTTCATCTCAGCGAAATGCGATTCTACCTGCAGCGCGCTGTTTTTCAGTTCCTCTACCTCATCCTGTGCCTGCACAACAGACTGTGCAATCTCGCTTTTCACATCCGCAAACTGTTCCGATACCTGACTGATGTTGGAAAAAGTGCCTTCAAAATCCCAGAGGGTATTCTGAAAGTCCTCGGATTTGCTCAGCGCGCCTTTAAAAGAATAATTAACCATGCCCAACTGATTCAGAGATTCTACTTCTTTCTGCACCAGTTCTTTCTGGTAATCTTTGAGGCTGTCCATGACGTGCAAGATAGGATATGTATCTAAATTCTGCTGTTTTTTTCTCTTAAACTGCATGTTATCTCTCCTCCTACTTTATTCAAATACCACACAGGACATAGATTGGTTAACAAATTGGTTGTTATAATGCTCTCCATATCCTACAAGCCCTACATGGTTGCCCAGCGTACCCATTTCCTCCAAGTACTCCTGCATATAATTATTTTCCGTAAACAGCAGATAGCGAAACAGGCAGTTTACAGAAAAAACGGCGGATATCCTGGAGAAATCCTGCCTAATCTCCTGGATAGTATTCTTTACAATCTTCCTATAATCCCCTAATTCCAGCAAAATCAGCACATCCGAATCATTTACCTGCCGATAACAAGTCAGACCGTTGCCACATACTTCTTTAATGGAGATAATGCATGTCTCATTTCCATTGATTTTGCCAAAGGGATTCTTAAAGGTCTGTGTGAGAATCTGTTCTTCTGTTACGCGCAGAATCTGCTGATATACCTGCTTTGCCGGCTTACCGTTCAATTCCCCAAGGATATACTCTGATTTATCTGTCTTAGAGGCGACAAAACGATAATTTCCCATCTGATGGTAGATATTTTCCTTGTAGGCCTTTACCTTGCCATTATTATTCCGAACCATAGCATATGCCACTGCATCCTCATAGACCTTGCCATTGGCTGATACCTTGCCGGCATCGCCTGTCCCGCCCACAAGTGAGATATTCCGATGTTTCAGCACGCTATGGATGGTTGTCAGCACACAGGCATCATTACCGGAACAAAAATCAATGCAGATGGTATCATTGTGTGAGCCGTTTACTTTCGCCACGTCTTTCTCCAACCGCTGAATATATTTTACAGGCATGACGGATGCTTTTTCCAATACGTTCGCTGCTACCGTTACGCCATCTGAAAAGGCGACAATGCCTACCCCTTTCTCGACAATCCTTTTATCATAACACATCCCGATACATCCTATGCTGGGTACATTGGGATAAAGCGCCTCCAGTTTTTTTACATGCTCCTCAAATTGCCCGCTGTTTGAGAACAGCATAATCAACTGGGGATTTTGTAAACCACGTACAGCGTCTTGTAAATTCCCGCTCTGGCTGATACCAAAAAATTGTTTCACAGTAACGTCCTCCTCTATACGTATTGTTTGTGGGAAATTTTTATAATATTAATAATTATACTTTATTTTAAGCAAAGATGGAAGCAAAAAATCATAAGTTTTTCATTGCCTGTAAAACGCCTCCTCTTGACTTTTTCCCGGAACAGTATAAGATAAAAGTAATATGAATACGTTATACAATCAGAATATCAACAGGAATGGAGAAAAGTATGAAACGAATTGTCTTAACTGGCGGTGGCACAGCCGGCCATGTCACCCCGAACATTGCCCTGCTCCCCAGATTAAAGGAGCTTGGTTACGATATACATTACATCGGCTCATATGATGGCATTGAACGTAAGCTGATTGAGCAGTACCATATCCCCTATTACGGAATTTCTTCCGGCAAACTGCGCCGTTACTTCGACTGGAAAAATTTTTCCGACCCTTTTAAAGTTTTAAAAGGCTACCGCCAGGCACGCGCCCTCCTGAAAAAGCTGAATCCTGACGTTGTATTTTCCAAGGGCGGGTTTGTTTCCGTACCAGTGATTTTGGCGGCAAAACACCGCAAAATCCCGGCAATCATCCATGAATCAGACATTACCCCCGGGCTGGCCAACAAACTCGCCATTCCCAACGCCTGCAAAGTCTGCTGCAATTTCCCGGAGACCTTAAAATACCTCCCGGCAGACAAAGCCGTCCTTACCGGCTCACCCATCCGTAAGGAACTGCTGTCCGGAAACCGGCTGCATGGGCTTACCTATTGCCGTTTCAAGCCAGACAAACCAGTCATCATGGTCGTCGGAGGAAGCAGCGGCTCCCAGTTCATCAACGAAGTCGTGCGCAGCCTGCTGCCAGAACTGCTTATCAATTATCAGGTACTCCACCTCTGCGGAAAAGACAATCTGGACGATTCACTAACCGGGACGCAAGGTTATGCACAGTTTGAGTATGCCAACCAAGAATTAAGCGATTTGTTTGCCGCTGCGGATATTGTAATCTCCCGCGCTGGGGCAAATGCCATCTGTGAACTGCTTGCCCTGCGCAAGCCAAATATTCTGATTCCACTATCCGCCAATGCCAGTCGCGGAGACCAGATTCTAAACGCGCAATCCTTTGAAAAGCAAGGATATAGCATGGTTATAGAGGAAGAACGGCTGAATGGCAAAGTCTTGTCCGATGCCATCCGCAAGCTGTTTGCAAACCGCAGCCAATATATAGATGCCATGGCGCAAAGCGAACAGCTCAATTCTGTAGAAACTGTGGCTCAGCTAATTGAGCAGGCTGCAAGAAAACAGTGACCGCAAGTTTTTTCCTAGAAAGATTCGGGTATCAAAATTAAAAGCCACCTTTTAACACCCGAATCCTATAAAATAAATATTTGCCCCCTGCCAAGCAACGGTCAATCCTGTTCGGCAAGGGGCATCATCTTACAGTTCTTGCTGCTGTTTATTTCTTGAGCTTCTGATGAATCTCTTCCAATTCTTCCTCTGTCAGCTCCAAATGATTCCAGCAAAGCTTGTCCGTATTGCCATCCTCTTTATATCTTGGAATCAGATGCATATGGAAATGGAACACGGTCTGCCCTGCTGCCTCCCCATTATTCTGCATGATATTTAAGCCGTCACACTGCAAGATTTCTGTCATATGTGCAGCGAGCTTCTTCGCAAGAACCATCACATGCGCAGCCGTATCCTCCGGCATCTCATAAATGTTCGCATAATGCTCCTTGGGAAGAATCAGGGCATGTCCTTTTGTTGCAGGACTGATATCAAGGATTACCCGGAATTCTTCATCCTCATATATTGTCTTAGAGGGAATCTCTCCCCCGGAAATTTTACAGAAAATACAGTTCTCGTCTTTCACCGTTTCCTCCATTCTGTGATACTTTACTAAAATATAAACACCTGATCCAACATCTTAAGGGTCTTAAAGTTTCCTTTTGCCGTCATCTCCCCGGTCATAAACGCCCGCTGGAACGTCATCCTTCCTTTTACAATATTATCCATCACGGCAGTCGTCAGCTTCGTGTACACATCTATCTTTTCACTCTGCCCGTAATAAATCTGAACCTCTTCATTGTTTACTTCCACAGACAACGGCTTCTTCTTACCATCAATCATAAACAGATAGTTAGCTGCAAAATCTTTCTGAGGAACAAAATGGGCCTCCAATTCCATCAGATACGCCATCTCTTCATCTTCGCCGCTCTGCCCCAGCATGTCCTTGAACATACTGCTCAGCTCCTCAATATCTTCTTTCTGCTTCTTCACATAGACGTCATCAGCAACATACTTCGAAAGCTGCTCGCTCTCCTGGGGCGTCAATTCCAGCTGCTGCGTGCGCAGCACTGTCTGCCGGATTGCCTGATTGCTGTTGGGCAGGCTCTTCTGCTTCTGGGAGATAGTGCGGTAAAGGTTTTCTGCCTTCTTCTCGATAATCACTGTATAATCATGGTTCATCTCGAAGGAAACAAGATCTTCAACATATCCGCATAAGCCGCTGCAAGGCAGTCCCCCCAAAAACTCCCACGCATTGGCAAGCGTAATCTCTCCTTCGCGTTCTCCGTAAGTAGTCGACATGACTATAGGCTGCATATAAGTCTCTGAAATCTTTCCCTTATCGCCATACAGCCAGCAGGCGTCCAGAAACTGCTGCATATACCCGCCGATTCCCAACCATTCCACCGTAGTCGCCAGGATTATCCCATCCGCATCCTTAATTGTCTGCGGCAACGTAGATATGCTGTTTTTATCTTCATAAATGTTATAACGCTGCACTTCTACCCTAAGTTCTGTCAACACTTCCTGCATTTTATTCACTACATACAGAGTGGGATCGTCCAAAAGGCCCCGCCCTCCATAATAAATATTTACTTTCATAACTAAAAGCCTCCAAACATTTGAATATCTCTAGTATATAAAGTTTTGCAGATAAAGTCAATAATTCTGGCGAAGGCGCCCAGTATTCAATTCCCAGTAAATCCCAAGACCTTAAGAATAACAGTATCCGCCTGCAATCCCCCCTAAGAAAACATATATTCCTCCGCCCCAAAGCGGATTCTGTCCCCTGGGTATATTTCTTTAGGCTGGCGGTATTCTAACGGCATATCATTTATATATGTGCCGTTGGTGGAGTTTAGGTCTTCGATATAATATTTCTGCTCCTGCCTAGTAACCCTGGCATGAAGCCGGCTGACTCCCTCTGCAGAAATGACGCCATTTACCTGATTGCTGTTTTTCCCAAGAAGAAAGCTGTCACCCTCTACCACGATATCACTGCACTGATGTATGCCTTGATAAGTAAACCTTCCCAAAGGCTCTTCCAAACGTACACCAAGAATTTCCGTGGGATGGCTTGGGGTATCGTCACACGCACCCCCCTCCGAAATTTGCGTACTCTCGGATAGCGGCGTCTTCCTTTTTTCCTGCTTCCTGCCCCAAAATGACGCTTCCTTCCCTCGGCTTTTTACTCTGTTAAAAAAGGGCCGTCTTTTCTGCTCATGCTGCCCCATGCCTGATAGGAACGTTTTTTCCGCACCGATTAATTCAGGAACGTACTTTTTCAACAGCCCTGCTGCATACGCCTTATTTTTTTCCACCCAGCCCTTCCACG
>CAJUHY010000090.1 GCA_910585895.1 uncultured Lachnospiraceae bacterium | reverse complement strand
GGATCTGATTGTAGTATCATATAATGAAGTAGAATCCAATATTGAATTACAATCAGTAGGGATGGTGAGTCTTTCATGACGATTAAAAAATTTCAAGGAAAAACAGAAGCGGAAGCGACTGCACTGGCGAAGGAGGAATTTGGCACCGGAACAGTGATTATGAATGTGAAGGAGATAAAACCAAAGGGGTTGCTGCGTTCTTTTAAGACCTCCATGTACGAGGTGACGGCAGCAATTGAGGAGTCCGAGCCGCCTCAGTCACTAAAGCAGGCTGCACCGGTCTCTATGCCCACGGTAGGAAATATTAATGTTGCGGCAGATGAACCAATTTCAATTCCCAGGGCGGAGGAGATGAAGGAAGTGTTTGCAACTGTGGAGAGTACATGGACCAATTCCATGCCGCAGGAGAAGAAAGAGGAGAAAGGTACTCCCGCAGAGAGTGTCAATACCAGCGCTGCCAGCAATTCCAGCAATAATAACCTTGAGGAGAAGCTGGAGAATCTGCAATCGCTTTTGGAGAAGAAATTATCGCAGCCGCCAGAGGAACAAAAAGAGGAGGAGTTTCTCAAGGAAACTCCCATGGATGAAAATCTTAAATTTGTGAAAATGATATATAGCATTCTTCTGGAGAATGAGGTGAATGAGAAGTATTGCAACCAAATAATGGATGAGGTTGAAAAAGTTATGAAAAAAGGTGCGAGCCTTGATTACATTCTCTCCAGCATTTACCAGAAAATGATTTTAAAATTTGGTCAGCCTCAGCCGATTAAGCTTTCCGAACATAAATTGAAAGTAGTGTTTTTCATTGGTCCTACCGGTGTGGGAAAGACTACAACGATTGCTAAGATTGCCTCCAGGTTTAAGGTGGAGAAAGGCAAGAAAGTGGCATTGTTTACGGCTGATACCTATCGGATTGCTGCGGCAGAACAGCTCCGCACTTATGCCAATATATTAGATACGCCTTTGAACATTGTTTATTCTTCAAAAGAACTGAATGAAGAACTGCAGAAAGCGCAGGACGAAGAATACGATTTGGTATTGGTGGATACGGCAGGTTTCTCTCATAAGAATGAAGAACAGCGAGGCGAGACGAAAGAATTGATTGACCAGGTGCCGGAGGAGTTTGATAAAGAGGTCTATCTGGTTTTAAGCGCAACCACGAAGTACCGAGACCTTTTGGAGATTGCGGATATCTATAAAGCAAATTTTGATTTTAAAATGATATTTACAAAATTAGATGAAACCAGTTGTTATGGCAATATTTTGAACATGAAGCTATACACTGGCGCGGATTTGTCATATACTACTTATGGACAGAATGTGCCGGAGGATATTGAAATTTTCAATACCCAGAATATCGTAAAGCTTTTGCTTGGAGGAAAATAATTTATGGACCAGGCAGAAAAGTTAAGAGACATTGTGAAGAAAAATCAGAAGACTGCACCGAAAGCGCGGATTTTCACAGTAACCAGTGGAAAAGGCGGGGTAGGTAAATCTAATGTGGCAGTCAATCTTGCAGTACAGATGAAAAAACTTGGGAAGCGTGTGATTATTTTTGATGCGGACTTTGGTCTTGCCAATGTGGAAATTATGTTTGGTGCAATTCCTAAGTTTAACTTGAGCGATTTGATATACCGTGAGAAATCAATAAAGGAAATTATTACGCCAGGTCCTATGGGCATTGGGTTTATTTCTGGTGGTTCGGGAATAACCGGAATCAATAATCTTACGAAGGAACAGCTCAAATTTCTGGTGGGGAATCTGGAACAACTGGATGAACTTGCAGATGTGATTATTGTTGATACAGGAGCTGGAATTTCTGATAATGTATTGGAGTTTGTAATGGCAAGCCCGGAAATACTTTTGCTTGTCACCTCTGAGCCAAGTTCTTTGACAGATGCGTATTCGCTGCTGAAAGCGCTGCATAGGAATGAAGAGTTCAGACAGAACGAGAGCAAGATTAAAGTGATTTCTAACCGTGTAGTTTCAGATGAAGAAGGCGTTGGCATATTTGAAAAATTGAATGCTGTAGTAGGGCAGTTTTTAAATGGAGACCTGCAATATTTAGGTATTATCCCCAAAGATGCACTGTTAGAGAAAGCAGTCTGCCAGCAGCAGCCGGTGACCATTTTATATCCGGATGCCAAATCATCCAAGGCATTTGGGCAGCTTTCCAGCTATTTGCTGGATGGTGTGGCAGCTCCGCTGGAGGAGAAAAGAGGGATTGTACAGTTATTGTCTCGTTTTATTTTTCAGAGAAATTAGAAGCAGAGGTGTAAAAATATATGAATACTGGTATTTTGAAAATCGGTGATAATGTGGATATTCGGATTTTACAGCAAGTTGAGCAGGGCTGGAAGACAGGAGAGCGTCCGGAATCTTATGCCAGCAAAATACAGAATATTCTGGAAGACGGCAATATTGAAGTGGATATGCCGACACGAGAAGGCAAGAATGCATCTTTACCTTCTGGTGTCCGTTTGGAATTCTTATTTTACACCAAAGAGGGAATGTACCGTTGTGTGGCACATATTAAGAACCGCTATATCAAGGAAAATATGTATTTGCTTTTAGTTGAACCGAAGACGCCTTTGGAGAAATTTCAGCGAAGGGAACATTACCGGTTTGAATGTGCTCTGGATATGATTTATCTGCCAATCAAGGAGAATGAAGTGGAAATATCGCCCATAGAGGAATTAAAAGAGCATCACAGGCTGACTTATCCGGAAGATTTGGCAAAAGAGGCAATTGCGATTGATTTGAGTGGCGGGGGGATGCGGTTTGTGGCATATGAACCGGCGAACGATGGAGAGTATATGGTAATATCTTTGCCATTAGAAAATGAGAGCATGAGTTATACGTTAGAAATAGTAGCATGTGTCCTTACCTGCCAGCGGATTAAGAAGAATACCGGTAAGAGAAAGGATACACAGAAGAAATACGAGTATCGGGTAAAATTTCTGATGAAGGATCCGGGGGACAGGGAATGGATTATTAAATTTATATTTGAGCAGGAGCGTTTGCGCAGACAAAAAGGGTGATAATATGAAAAAAAATATTTTGGTTGTTGATGACTCTGCACTCATGAGAAGGGTTATTTGTGATATAATTGATTCAGAAAGTACATTTCAGGTAAAGGATGTTTGCAGAGATGGTCTGGAGGCATATGAGAAATTAAAGACTGTAGCTTATGATGCTGTAGTTCTGGATGTAAATATGCCCCGGATGGACGGACTGGAATTACTGGAAAAAATACAACAGGATGGAATTAAGGCAACCGTCATTATGGTGAGTACTTTGACGACAAAGGATGCGGATGTAACTATCCGTGCCATGGAACTGGGAGCCGTTGATTTTATCACAAAGCCGTGTAATATCATAGAAGCTAAGAGTGATGAGTTCCGAAGAAGAATCATTCAGATGCTGGGAGCAGTTATCCGCTCTGACGATGCCAAAGCACAAGCAAATACACAGGCGAATTCGCAGGTGCAGGCAATGGGTGCGGTGAAAGTCCTTCCGGTTAAGAGACCGAGGAAATTGGAACGTACCGGAACAAGCGGTAAAAAAGTATTGGTAGCGCTTGCCTGTTCAACGGGGGGGCCCAAGGCATTGCAGAGCGTGATACCGTATCTTCCGCGGGACTTGAATGCGCCTATGTTATTGGTGCAGCATATGCCGATTGGTTTTACAAAGTCAATGGCAGACCGTCTGGATGAACTCAGCGATATTGAGGTCAGAGAGGCAGTGGAAGGCGATGTACTAAAGAAAGGCTGTGTGTATGTTGCGCCTGGTGGAAAACATATGGAAATCAAGAAGCAGGCAGATGGAAACCATGTAGTCCGGCTGAATGATGCACCTCCGATTGGAGGTCTGCGGCCTTGCGCAAACGTAACTTATGAATCTTTGCGTACGTGCGGTTATGATGAGATTGTCTGCGTAGTGCTCACCGGAATGGGTTCCGATGGCACAGGCGGCATACTCTCTTTGATGCAGAAAAAGAACATATATGTGATTTCCCAGGATGCCGCAAGCTGTGTAGTATACGGAATGCCCAAGGCGATTGCCGAGGCGGGCGTTGTAGATGAAGTAGTTCCCTTGACTGAAATTGCACACACAATAATAAAGATGGTGGGGGTACAGTAGTATGGATGTAAGCCAATATCTTGAGATTTTTATTGATGAAACCAATGGACATTTACAGATTTTGTCAGATTGTATCATGACTCTGGAAAAAGAGCCGGAGAATATGGATGTGATTAATGAGATTTTCCGTGCGGCGCATTCCTTAAAGGGAATGGCGGGAACCATGGGATTTAAGCGTATGCAGCGCCTGACCCATGACATGGAAAATGTGTTTCAGGAAGTCCGCAGCGGCAATATGAGTGTTAACAGCAGTCTGGTGGACGTATTGTTCCAATGTCTGGATGCCATTGAAGCATATCTGGATAATGTCAAGGAGAGTTCTGACGAGGGAACTGATGACAATGAAGCGATTATCAAGGAATTGAATGAGATTTTGGCTGCCGGAACAGGAAATGAGCCTGTTGAAGAAAAGAAACCGGCGTCAGCAGAAGAGAAAAAGGCTGTCGGGAATGAAAAATATCCTAAGAAATATCTGGAAATGGAATTTCCTGAGAAGGCCAAAGAGGAATTGAGGGAAGCAGAAAAGAAAGGCATGAATATATACGGATTGAGCGTATTTATTCAGGAGGAGTGTCTGTTAAAAGCAGCACGTGCTTTTCTTGTATTTAAAGCTGTGGAAGACTTCGGTAATATTATCGTATATAATCCCAGTTCCCAGGATATTGAAGATGAGAAATTTGAATTTGATTTCAGTTTCTATATGGTGAGCAATGAAGACCTGACAAAGATTATGGAAGTTGGGCAGGCCGTTTCAGAAATTGAAAAAGTAATCGGTGAGAAGATTACATACAATGAGTTGACTGCAGCTGCGGAGAAACGTGAAGTTGCAGAAGCGAAAGCTGCAGAGAAAAAGGCGGAGGAGAAGAAAGCAGAGGAGAAGAGCGCTGCACCAGCAGTTCAATCTGCCCCCGCGCCAGCAGTTCAGTCTGCCCCGGCAGCAAAGAAATCAACGCCTGGTAAGCCGGTGACAAACCGCACGGTCCGTGTTGATATAGAAAAGCTTGATGCCTTGATGAATCAGGTAAGCGAATTAATCATTGCTAAGAACTCCCTGGTTTCCATTGGAGCAACTTCAGATGGAAATACAGGAAGCGCCAATTCTCAGGCGTTCCATGAGCAGATTGAATATCTGGAACGTATTACAACCGGGCTTCATGAATCTGTCATGAAAGTCCGTATGGTACCAATCGAGAGCGTGGTACAGAAATTCCCGCGGATGATTCGCGACCTTTCCAAGAAACTGGATAAGAAGATGGAACTACATATGACTGGTGAGGATACCGAGCTCGACAGGACAGTTGTGGACCAGATAGGCGATCCTTTGCAGCATTTGCTTCGTAATTCTGCAGACCATGGGCTGGAAAACGGCGAAGTCCGCAGGAAGAGAGGTAAGCCTGAGGTCGGCACTATACACCTGAATGCTTTCCAGGAAGGAAATAACGTTATCATTGAAGTAAGTGATGACGGTAATGGTATTGATACAGAAAATGTTAAGAGTAAAGCGATTGAGCGTGGTCTGATTACACCAGAGCAGGGCGCAGCTTTGAGCCAGAAAGAAATTATTGATTTTCTGTTTATGCCCAGTTTTTCCATGGCAAAGAAGATTTCAGACATTTCCGGGCGCGGTGTGGGACTTGACGTGGTGAAGTCCAATATTGAAGCACTTGGCGGTGATGTAGAAGTTAAGAGTGTCCTTGGGGAAGGTTCTAAGTTTATTGTACGCCTGCCCTTAACATTGGCAATCATTCAGGCATTGATGGTGGAAGTACGTGGTGAGAAATATGCAATTTCACTGGGCTCCATTGAGACGATTGAAGAAATCGCACCGGATGAGATTAAGTTTGTTCAGGCAAAAGAAGTCATCCATATTCGCGGTATGGTCATTCCTCTGGTACGTCTGGATCAGCTTCTCGATTGTGAGCCAGATGAGAAAGAGCGAGACAGCCTCACGGTAATTATTGTGCGTAAGGGGGATAAGTTTGCTGGACTGATTGTAGATGAGTTGGATGGACAGCAGGAAATTGTAATCAAGTCCCTTGGCAAATATATAAACAACAGCACTAAGATTATCAGCGGTGCGACTGTCCTGGGTGATGGCGAGGTTGCCTTAATCCTGGATGTGAATACATTATTTTAGGGGGTG
>CAJUHY010000089.1 GCA_910585895.1 uncultured Lachnospiraceae bacterium | reverse complement strand
TTGAAATGCCTTGTCCAGCAAAATGCCTATCATTTATAAAAGTTGTAAATTGGTGATAAATAAGTATTTGATGTCATAATTTGTTTTTGGTATAATTGGACTAAAGACATTATATTTGAAGGAGGAAATTTAGATGGCAGCAAAGCAAACAGCAGGCAGAGAAACGTTGGGTAATTTTGCACCGAAATTTGCACAGCTTAATGATGATGTATTGTTTGGTGAAGTGTGGAGCCGGGAGAGCCAGCTTTCCCTGCGTGACAGATCTCTGGTGACGGTTACCGCATTGATGGCACAAGGGCTTACGGATTCCTCTTTCCGCTTTCATCTAGAGAGTGCAAAAAAGAATGGAATTACCAAGACTGAGATTGCGGAGATTCTGACCCATGCGGCTTTTTATGCAGGATGGCCAAAAGCGTGGTCTGCATTCCGAATGGCGAAGGAAGTCTGGGAGGAGGAAACCACGGTGGAGGATGCAAAGGAGGAACATGCAAATTCAATGATTTTCCCAATTGGCCAGCCGAATAATGCGTATGCACAATATTTTATTGGGAACAGCTATTTAGCTCCAATTTCTACGGAACAGGTGGGAATTTATAATGTGACTTTTGAGCCAGGATGCCGTAATAACTGGCACATCCATCATGCTAAAAGCGGTGGCGGACAGATTTTAATCTGCCTCAGCGGGCAAGGGTTTTATCAGGAATGGGGAAAGAGAGTGCAGGAATTGCTGCCGGGAGACGTGGTAAATATTCCTGTTGGCGTGAAGCACTGGCATGGAGCAGTGCCCTATAGCTGGTTTTCCCATCTGGCGGTTGAAGTTCCCGGAGAGGACGTTTCTAATGAATGGCTTGAGCCAGTGAATGATGCGGAATATAAGGCTGCCATGTGTTAGGTAAAAAAGATTGCTTTTAGTATTCGCCTTGTTGTTTTTGAGAACTGTTGAGCGTTAAAACAGGAGAGAAAAAATTATGAGAATGTATGATATTATCAACAAAAAGAAGCGTGGCAGGCAATTATCAGAAGAAGAAATTAATTTTTTGGTGGAGGGTTATACGAAAGGGGAAATTCCAGATTACCAGATGTCCGCTTTGATGATGGCAATTTGTTTTCAGGGCATGGATGAGCAGGAAACGCTGCATCTTACGCTTGCCATGAGGGACAGCGGGGAAGTGCTCGATTTGTCAGCGATACAGGGAATAAAAGTGGATAAACACAGTACGGGAGGAGTGGGGGATAAGACCTCACTGGTATTGACGCCGATGGTGGCTGCGCTGGGGATTCCGGTAGCGAAGATGTCTGGCAGGGGACTTGGTCATACCGGCGGCACGATTGACAAGCTGGAATGTTTTCCTGGGTTTTCCACGGCGCTTACTACGGAGCAGTTCTATGAAAATGTGAACCGAATCAAGGTTGCCATTATGGGACAGACTGTTAACCTTGCCCCAGCGGATAAGAAACTTTATGCCCTCAGGGATGTGACGGCAACTGTAGACCAGATTTCTCTGATTGCCTCTAGCATAATGAGTAAGAAGCTGGCAGCAAATGCTGATGCCATCGTGTTGGATGTAAAGACTGGCAATGGAGCTTTTATGAAGACGGAGGAAGAAGCATTTGCACTTGCAAAAGAGATGGTGCAGATTGGTATGGGCAGCGGCAAGCAGATGGCGGCAGTGGTTACGGATATGGACCAGCCATTGGGCAATGCCGTGGGCAATTCTCTGGAAGTAAAAGAAGCTATTCTTTCTTTGAATGGACTGGGACCCCAAGATTTCATGGAAGTTGTTTATGCTCTGGGGATAGAGATGGTCTTGGCAGCCGATAAAGCCAAGACGGCGGAGGAAGCAAGAGTGTTGTTAGAACAGACCATCCATAGTAAAGCTGCGCTGGACAAGTTTGCTGAATTCATAGAAACCCAGGGTGGGGACAAACGTTATGTGTACCAGCCGGAACTTTTACCGGTGGGCAGCATCCAATTGCAGGTTATGAACACAGAAGAAGGATTTGTTTCCAGAATTCTTGCCGAAGAGATTGGGCTGGCAAGTCTTGCTCTGGGCGGCGGACGCCTTACAAAGGATAGTGAGGTGGATTTATCCGTCGGAGTTTTACTGAATAAGAAGAGAGGGGAGATTGTACATTCCGGGGAGGCGCTTGCTACTATTTTTGCAAATAATATGGAAAAGGCGAAAGAAGCTTACGGAAGAATCGTGCGCGCTTATGAAATCAGGCAGCAGCCAGTGGCAGAGGTTGCTATGGTGAAGGGGATTATTCGTAATGGCATAAGACAGTGATACTCTTGCGTTGTTCACAAATGCTATGCATGGCATTCAACAGTTCAGCCCGCGCCATTCGCAAAGATGCCTACGGCATTTTCTCGCTGCTATGCAGCTAACTTTGCTCATAAAATGGCGCTCCGCTCATGCATAGTAAATAGAATCTTTCACATGCAAGCATGCAAAGCTTCTATTTGCTATGCATGGCTGAACTGTTGGCTGCATATGTTTAACTATGGGAATATGGAAGAAAAAAAATCTGACACAGGTAAAATCAAATATTGTGGAGTCCTTAGAACTGCCCAGGGATATTGTTTATGGCGCGGTGATTATAACGGCAATGGGGCGTAACCAGGTGCTGATTGAAAATTATAAAGGCATTATCGACTATACTAGGGAAAAAATACGTCTGCAGACCAAGAACTGCCAGGTTTGCATCGTAGGGAAGCGGCTGGTGGTCGAATATTATACGAATGAGGAAATGAAAATCACCGGATTCATTCAGGGAATATTATATGATTCATAAGGGGTAAGCATTTTGTTGATTGATAAAGTAAAATATTTTCAGGGATATGTACGAGTCAGGCTATTCGGCTATGCACCCGAGCGCTTCTTAAATCTTTGCAGCAACCGCAATATTTTGATTTGGAATCTGGAATATCACGATGAACAATATGAGTTCTGTATCAGCCTGCGGGGTTTTCGGCAGTTAAAGCCCATTCTGAAGAAAACAAGGACAAAACTGGTGATTGTCGAACGGACAGGGCTGCCGTTTGCCATGCGCCGTTATCGGAAACGCAAGCTGTTTTTCGCCGGTATTGTGCTTTGCTGCGCGCTCTTGTATACCATGTCGCTGTTTGTCTGGAAAATTGAAGTCAATGGCAATCTCCATGAAACGGACAGCAATATAATTAAATTTTTGGAAGAGAAAAAGGTATATCATGGGCTCTTAAAAAGCAAAATAGATTGTGAGAAGATAGAAGAGGAACTGCGTGCCGGCTATGAGGATATTATTTGGGCTTCAGCAAAGCTGAGCGGCACGATGCTGATTATCGACATTCAGGAGAATCTTGCCACCAACCAGCAGGCACAAGAAAAGCAGGCAGAAGACGGTACGCCGATGGATTTAGTGGCAGACAAGGAAGCGGAGATTTACAGTATTCTTACCAGGGCGGGCGCTCCCCAGGTGGAAAAGGGAACTGTGGTAAAACCAGGAGATTTGTTGGTGGAGGGGAAAAATCCGGTATTGAATGATGCGAAGGAAATTGCTAATTACCAATACTGCGTATCGGATGCGGATATCCTTGGCATAACTTTGTATCCTTATCAGGACAGTTTCTCCATGAAATATGAAGATAAGGTATTTACCGGCGAGGAAAGCAGTTCTTATGGTATCAGGATTCTGCAAAATCAGTTTCATTTTCCAGATTTTTTGCACAAATTTGAAAAGTATGATACTATTACAGATGAGTATGATATCAAAATAGGAGAGAGTTTTTATTTGCCGCTGGTATTTTTAAAAGAAACGCATAAAGAATATCAGATGGAAACAAAACGGTACAAAAAAGAGGAGGCAAAGAAGCTCGCCGAACAAAAATTACAAGAATTTTGTAAGGAATTATCAGAAAAAGGGGTACAAATTATAGAAAATAATGTTATGATAGAAACGGATGAAAATAACTGCACAGCTTCCGGCAGCTTAAAAGTCATTGAACCCATAGGTATCCGGCAAGCAACCAGTATTACAGACCTACCACAGGAAGGGCAGATAGAAGATGAGTCTGATGGAGACAGCAATTGATATACCTACTGAACATATAGCCAATGTGTTTGGGCAGTTTGATGTATATATGAAGAAAATAGAGAGGGCATTCGGTGTAACCGTGGCTCTTCGCGAGAATAATCTGAAGCTGCTGGGGAAAGACGCAGATGTTAAGAAGGCAGCGCGTGTTTTTACACAGCTGTTTGAATTATCGAAACGCGGCAACCAGATTACAGAGCAGAATGTGGATTATGCAATTTCCTTGACATTTGAAGAGAAAGAATCGGCAATCGTTGAAATTGACAAGGAGTTAATCTGTCACACTATAAGCGGCAAACCGATTAAGCCCAAGACGCTGGGACAGAAACGTTATGTGGATGAGATTCGCAAGAAGATGATTGTGTTTGGCATGGGTCCGGCGGGCACCGGCAAGACGTATCTTGCCATGGCCATGGCAATTACGGCGTTTAAAAAGGAAGAAGTAAACAGGATTATCCTCACGCGCCCGGCTATTGAAGCCGGGGAAAAGCTGGGCTTCCTGCCGGGAGATTTACAGAGCAAAGTCGACCCTTACCTGCGTCCCTTGTACGATGCCTTGTATCAGATTATGGGGGCGGACAGCTTTCAGAAAAATATGGAAAAGGGATTGATTGAGGTGGCGCCTCTTGCTTACATGAGAGGAAGGACCTTGGACAATGCTTTCATTATTCTGGATGAGGCGCAGAATACCACGCCTGCGCAAATGAAAATGTTTCTGACGCGTATCGGTTTTGGCTCAAAAGTGGTGGTTACAGGCGATGCCACACAAAAGGATTTGGCTCCGGGAAACGTTTCCGGCATGGATGTTGCGCTGAAAGTTTTGGGGAATGTAGATGATATAGGGATTTGCCAGCTGACAAGCAGTGATGTCGTGCGGCATCCTCTTGTGCAAAAAATAGTAAAGGCTTATGAGGATTATGAGAAACAAGAGAGAAAAGGAAGCAGAGATAAAAACCGGGACAGAAACAGAAACCAGAACGGAAACAGAAACCGTAAAAGATAAAAAGGTAAAGGAACAGGACTTTAAGTTCCGTAAGCTGTTCATAGTTCTTATTTTTGTCTGTACTGTTTTGGAAAGTATAGCTGCCGCAATGATAAGTGAACAGGGATGGGAACATCAATTAGTGTTAGTGTTTATTGGCGTTTTCTATGCAGTGCTGTTTTTGGCAGCGCTGGAAATCAGCAGGATACAGCAAGAGTGGTTATATGAGAAACTCTGGAATTACCGGCAGATTGCATTATGCTATTTCATTATCTGCGTGATAGCGGTATTATTTCTGTATCTGCCTGAATTTGTACGACCGGTATTGCTTCTAAGCATGGGGGTGTCCATGATGTCAAGTCCTATCTTTGGCATGGTATCCGGGGCATTCCACTGTACAGTGTATCTGGTGTGCGGCGAGGGCGATTCCAATGTTTTGCTGTGTATGCTGCTTTTGTTGCTGTGCGGCTGTTTTGCTAAATTATTGCTGAACAAGAAAGAGCATTTTTGGTGGGGAATCGTATTTCTGTTTTTGTTTTCTTTTGGCAGTGTAGCAATTTTTTCTTTTTTATATGCAAGGCGTTTGGAAGCGGATTTAGTTATCTACGCATTATGCAACGGCATCCTCTCTGGAGCTGGCGCAGCCTGGATATACCAGATGTGTTCCTTTGTACCGGAAGATGGCAGAGAACAGGCATTGAAGAAAGTTCTGTCGGAGAATTTTAGTCTGGCAAAGGAAATGAAAAGGTTTTCCAATGCAGATTACGAACATGCAAAGAAAGTTTCGCAGATTTCCGAGAACTGCGCCAGGATTGTATCAGCTGACCCTTATGTAGCGGCAGCAGGCGGGTTATATTACCGCATAGGCAGGATGGATGGGGAACCATATGTGGAAAATGGCGTGGCTCTGGGGCGGATTAATTATCTTCCAAGGGAAATTATAGAAATTTTGAAAGAATACAATGGGGAGAAGAAACTGCCATCTACAATAGAATCTGCGATTGTGCACATTGTGGACAGCGTGGTGGCAAAGTTCGACGTACTGGACAAAAGTACCCTCTCAAGTTCCTGGAATCAGGATATCATTGTCTATCAGACTTTGAATGAGAATTCTTCGGCCGGTCTCTATGATAAATCGGGACTGGGCATGAATATGTATCTGCAGATCAGGGATTATCTTATCAAGGAGGCGAAATTGTTATGACTTTGAACGTGGAAGAAGAAGCAGGATTTGATTTTGATTTTGATTGGCGGAAACTTGCCGAAGAGGTGTTGGAAACAGCGTTGGAGACAGAAAGTTTTCCGTTTGAAGCAGAAGTCAGTCTGCTGCTGGTGACGGCTGAGGATATTCAGGAAATTAACCGGGAACACCGG
The DNA here is from genome assembly GCA_910585895.1 of uncultured Lachnospiraceae bacterium. Lineage (GTDB taxonomy): Bacteria > Bacillota > Clostridia > Lachnospirales > Lachnospiraceae > Petralouisia. The sequence goes on along the minus strand of CAJUHY010000089.1, from coordinate 170 downwards.
GGGATAGATGCTCCGACTGATGTCCTGTCATTTCCGCTTATCAGCTATCCGTCTCCTGGTGCGTTTGGGGAAGTTGAGACGGATGAGGATAATTTTAATCCAGACACTGGAGAAGCCCTTTTAGGGGACATTGTGCTCTGTATTGATAAGGTGAAGGAGCAGGCAAGGAA
>CAJUHY010000088.1 GCA_910585895.1 uncultured Lachnospiraceae bacterium | reverse complement strand
ACCTGCGGCTGAATAATATTCACCAGGTTATGCATCAGTTCAGAAATATTGCATTCTTGTTCTTTAATCTGTACCTTTCCGCTCTCTATGCGGCTCATATCCAGAATATCGTTAATCAGGCTGAGCAGATGGTTACTGGAAGAGAGAACCTTCTGCAGACAGTCTCTCACTTGGTCCTTGTTGTCTATATGGCTGACTGCAATTGTTGTAAATCCTATAATTGCATTCATCGGTGTGCGGATATCATGGGACATATTGGAAAGGAATGTAGTCTTCGCCTTGTTGGCATGTTGCGCCTGCAGCAAAGCATCCTGCAATGCCTGGGTCTGCTCTCTCTGCTTCTGTACCTGCTCCGTTATCTCCTTTGACACAACCATCACCATGATATCATCCGTCTCATAGTCCTGTGTCATGACAAAAGACTGACGAATGCATATAGGACTTCCAGAAGAAGAGGCGCTCCAATAGTCTACGTTTAGCTCCGACTCGCCGCACCTGAAACGTTCCTTTAGGTACTCTATATTTACTTTCCTGCAATATTCCTCCAGCGACTCTTCCAAGACAAATAGTTTCCAGGAATCAAAACACTCCGAAGCCTTACATGGCGCCTGCAGTCCGCAACTCTCTAAAAGGGATATCTGTCCTCCCTCAACCATGCACACAATATCGTTTTCAATCCAGTCCTTGCTTAAATTAAATTCAAAAGTACAAAATGCATTGGATGTAATAGCAATGCGGTATTGCCGCTCCTTGCGCTCTGCAAGAGACATCTCAGCCTGAATACGCAGTTCATTTTCCTTCAATTCCGTTGTGTTTTGGCGAATAAATAAAACCTTGGAAGCTCTGCCGTCTCTCCTATCCAGACAGATAATATTAACGTGTTCCCACTCTGGACCGCTTTTTCTTAACACATGGCATTCATACCGCAGACCATCCTGTTCTTCCATTTCTCTGATAATCGTATCTTTGTCGATTTCCTGCGCAAATTTCTGGCGTCCTTCCTCCTCTATGATAAGGGAACACAGGTATTTTGATAATTCTTTAAAACTGCCATGGGTTGCCACAGAGTTATCTTCCGGTCTTGTGCCTGCCAGATATTGGTATGTATCATTCTCAAGGTCTACCATTATAAAACGCGTAAATAATGTATTGACACCGCTTATGATGTATCCCATCTCACGGTTTTCTTTCTGCAAAATCTTTCTCTCCCGACCTGCCCGCAGAACCAGCGAAATGATATAGATAACAAAAAGACAGATGAGCGCAATCTCAAGACGAATCCCCACCAGATTTTCATTCCGTATCATCTGCTGGGTAACACTCTTGGGAAATGTCTGTACAAGTACAAAGTTATTTTCTGGAAGATAACGAACACAGAGATTGTCTGTCTTGCTTCCAGAGCCACAGATAAAGGCTCCTTCTCCCCCATTCTCAAACACGGCTTTTGTCCGGGCAGCAGTCTTAACATCAACCATCTCCATTTCCACAAACAAATCCAACAAGTTGCCACTATGTGCTTTGCTGTCAGAACATGCAACTACCTGCCCGTCCGGCAAACACAGGTGTACCGCCGCCTTTTCGCCAAAATAGGTAGTCTTAAGCATATCTTTCAGATATTCTTCCGCCAAATACGCCCCTCGCAGCACACCAATAATTTCTCCCTTAAACTGAACAGGTGCATAAAAACACAACATTGTCTCATCGTAAAATTCAGAATCAAATACTACGGATATTCCACTTCCTCCGTTCATTCCGTCTATGTAGTAATCCTGCCCTGCCGCCTCCGAAGTCCTGCCATCAGAAGAATGATTGATGCCCGCACTGTCTGTAAACACCAGGGCATCAAACAACATGTTATCTTCCATTGCCTTTAATCTCTTTTGTGCAACCTCCGGTTCTTTGAGGCTTTCTCCCAGAAAGTAAGTATAAGAATCAATAAGATTTGAAGCGTTATTCAATACCTCATCAATCTGATTCGCCGTCTGTCGTGCCGAATCTGCGGCATAATTCTTATTCCTCTCCTCTATCCGCTTGCTGTTTTCGACCGTATACCACTGAAACAAAATGACTATTGCCAGAAAAAGCAGCGCGACATAAGCGACTTGTTGTAACGTTATTTTCTTTCTTTTCATAAAAAACAGACTTCCTTTCTGGTACCCCCGCATTGCACTGAAATAAAATATTATTTAAAAAGAAATTTTCTCATCAAAGACTTCACCTCTTCAAGATTGATAGGCTTTGCCGTATGTGCGTTCATGCCGCTGTCCAGACAACGCTTAATATCTTCTGAAAATGCATCTGCTGTCATGGCAATAATTGGAATGGTTCCCGCATCCGGATGTTCAAGGCTTCTAATCGCCTCTGTAGCCTCATAACCGTTCATAACAGGCATACGAACATCCATGAAAATCAAATCGTAATAACCTTGTTCAGAATTCTGGAATTTATCTACACAGATTTGTCCATTCTCTGCCCAATCCAGTTCCATTCCCATATCTGACATTAATTCTTTTAAAATCTCCCAGTTGATTTCATTATCCTCTGCAACCAATGCCTTGCAGCCAGCAAAATCCATCTCCGTTTCTTTGCCATCCTGTACATCATCAAGATCCATATGTTTCCGCAATCCGTGGAATAACGTAGACTTAAATAACGGCTTTGCAATGAAACCATTGATTCCTGCACTTCTCGCCTCTTCCTCAAAATCACTCCAATCATAAGCTGATATCAAAATCACTGACATATCGCTGCCTACAATCCGCCGTATCCGTTTAGCAACCTGCAGTCCATCCATGTCAGGAAGTTTCCAATCCAGAAGTACAATCTGGTAATCTTCTCTTTTCTGATGATGTGCTGTCACCATTTGTACTGCTTTCTGTCCGCTTAATGTCCAATCTGCCCGTATACCGATAGAATCTAACATTTCCACTACCGTACGGCACAATGTCTCGTCGTCGTCAACCACAAGCATCCTCCACGGCGGCAATATCATATCAACTTCCTGCAATTCCGCTTTTTCCATATCAAGAACCAGATGGAACTCTGTCCCTTTCTGCAGCTCACTCTGAACGCTGATATCGCCCTCCATCGCATCCACAATATATTTGGTGATTGCCATGCCAAGACCTGCACCTTCCGTCTTTTGCACTCTCTTGCTGTCTGCACGCGAATAAGAATCAAAAATATGTTTCAGAAACTCCTCCGTCATGCCGATTCCATTATCTTTGACGATAATATGTGTTCGAACAAATTCTTCTCCTTTGGGTGACGGTTCCTCTTCCTGATATAAAGATAACTGTATCGTGCCGCCCTCCTGCGTATACTTTACAGAATTGGACAGTAAATTCAACAGTACCTGATTCAAACGTATGCTGTCACAATATACGTCTTCACACAGTATATTAGAAATATGTATGTTAAAATTCTGCTGTTTGCCTTTGACCTGCGTTTGTACAATACTGACTACCCCTTCCACGACTTCCCGCAGAGAAATCATTTCTGATGTCAGCGTCATTTTTCCGCTTTCAATTTTAGACATATCCAGCACATCATTAATCAAACCCAGCAAATGCCTGCCGGACAGCGTAATTTTTCTGAGACAGTTTTTCACCTGGTCTATATCATCAATATGTGCCGTGGCAATTGCCGTCATACCCACAATCGCATTCATCGGCGTTCTTATGTCATGACTCATGTTCGAGAGGAATTCACTTTTCGCATGATTGGCCTCCAAAGCTTTCTGGCGCGCCTCCTCCAATTCTCTCATCTGCTGTCTGTTCATCCTGAAATAATTCCAGAAAATCAGAATCAGCGTAATCAAAATTATAGAAAACATTAACATCATGGTAACGGACATTTTCTTACCCAAATCTGCTACAATTTGGTTTAATTCACCAAAAGGCATCACTGTCACCAAATTCCACTCGGAATAAGGCAGTAAACTACAGAAAACCTGCTGTCTGCTGCCTCCTAAATTAAGGGTGGCAGTATAATTCTCCCTATTCTCCATTGCCGCTGAAAGTTCTTCTATATAGATTTCAATCTCTTCCTCATCGCTCTCCGGATACCTTTCATATAAGCTGCTAAAGTAATCGTGGTACTCCGTGCTGAGCCCGCTGGCTATAAACGTACCGTCTCTGCGGATAATCTCAGAAAACAGCAAAGCATTTTCATCTTCTGTACTGAGCATGGTACTGATATATTCCAAAGGAAGCGCCGTGAGCATTGCCATACTTCTCTTTTCGCCATGCATCGGATAATCTGCAACCACTCCAAAAATAACGATGTCATTGCCGATTTTGTCCTCGCCGACAGCAACCTTATTGTTTCCTCTCTTGAGTGAATCAAAAAATGGCTGTGGGTCGGCAAGGCGGATTTCCTCTCCCAAAAGCATTTCTATCTGCTGGTCTTCTGAGCACAGCGCCAGATAATCAAAATTCCTCACCTGTACCCTGTATATCAGCTCATCGTAAAATATAGCTATGTCCTCATCATCTTCATAGATGACAACTTTCTCAACAACCTCTGCCTGCTCTAATTTCAATTCCATGAGCGTCTGAAAATGTGAGGTAATCTGTTCGTTGGTACTTGTCATATACAAATCACTTACCTGAGTGATAGATTCCTCACTTACTTTGTTCATATAATATCCTAAAAATAAAAACACCGCCGCACTTATCGCCAAAAGCCATACAAAACTCCCAATTAAAAAGTGAATCGCCCTGCTCTTATTCTCCTTTTTATTAATCATACACATAAACTCACCTTTCTGTATCATTCATTGGCAATTATCTTACATCACAACAGGCTGCCTATCCTTCGTAATCTAATAATTTCTTATTTATATTCCGTTCGTGTACATGAATATAATCCCATAACTATTAATACCTGATTTTTGTCTAAAAAACAAGTCTTTTTTTCTCGGTAGATAACATTCTTCAAAATATATTAAAAAAGGTTATAAGACAAACCGCTTATATATGACTTATTCCATTTGTACGCATACCGCAGCGTGATATCCGCCCAAATCATACTCTGTAAATTCATATTGGCGATTGTCATAATTTTGCTGAACTGTTATGCTCTGTTCTGCCGCAGACAGCCTGAATTCAAATGAATCCAGCGGCAGCTTCATTCCCATGCCTGTAACCTTCAAAAAACTCTCTTTGAGCGTCCAAAGGCGGCAAAAGGCATAATTCTGACGTTCCCCCTCCAGTTCTGCAATATACAAATACTCCTCAGAGCTGAAAAACCGTTTTGCCAGCTTAAGGTTCGCTGACTGAATCTGTTCAATATCACAACCAATTTCTGTCCCTGCAAAAACAGCCAAGGCCATGTTCCCGGAGTGCGACAGATTATAATGAATCTCTGGATAATCGGGTAAATAAGGCTTTCCATTCTCTTTTTGTGCAATCCTTACCTTTGCCTCCCTCAAACCGTATTCTGCTAAGCCTCTGTCCAGAAGAATCCCCGCTCCCAATGAAAGTTTTTTGTCTGCCAGAAAACGGTAGCTGTCTATTTTCTGCTGACGAAAGACAGAAAGACTTTCATAACACTTCCTGAAATATGTTTCGTCAGAAAGTTCTTCCGTATCCAATGTATATAATCTCAGTCCCTTCTCTTTCATGACGCTTCCTTCCTCATAACTTTTGATTATTCTTATTTCCTATTCTACTACATTTCGGGACAAAAATCCATATTGTCAACAGTTCATCAGAAAGGTATAATAAGAACGATGACAAATATTATGGAGGACTTGGAATGAATATTGAAATCAGGGCTTACAGGGAAGATGATTTACCTGAAATGATTCGCATATGGAATGAAATTGTAGAAGAAGGAATTGCCTTTCCACAGAAAGAATTGTTAGACATACGAACAGGAAAAGAATTTTTTGCAGAACAGACCTACAGCGCCGTTGCCATCGACAACGAAACCGGCGATATCTGCGGTCTTTATATTCTGCATCCTAACAATATCGGCAGATGCGGGCATATATGCAATGCAAGTTACGCTGTCAGTTCTGGGAAGCGCGGGCTGCATATCGGAGAAAAACTGGTTGCCGACTCCCTATTACAGGGCAGGCAGCACGGCTTCAAAATACTGCAATTTAACGCTGTGGTTGCAACAAACATCCATGCACGTCATCTATATGAACGCCTCGGGTTCACCCAGCTTGGAACAATCCCTGAAGGATTTTGTCTGAAAAACGGACAGTTTGAGGACATCTGTCCCTATTATCATCTGTTGTAGCTTTTTTCTCAATTTACTAGGAGGACAAGATTTATCTATAAATTTATAATTTGTTTTATTGCCGGCATTGGCGCTGGCCTTGGAACTGGATTTGCCGGCATGAGCGCCGCCGCTGTAATCAGTCCTATGCTGATTACTTTTCTGGGGCTTCCCGCATATGAAGCTGTGGGTATCGCTCTGGCAAGCGATGTCCTTGCAAGCGCCGTGAGCGCATACACTTATGGGAAAAATAAAAATCTGGATGTCCGAAACGGCATTGTTATGATGGCAACGGTCCTGGTGTTCACCCTGGTTGGCAGTTTTATCGTCAGTCTGCTCCCCAACACTGCAATGGGCAGTTCTTCTGTCTTTATGACATTCCTGTTAGGAATTAAATTTATCGTAAAACCCGTAATGACAACCAAAGAATCGATGGCAGATGTCAGCAACAGGAAACGGATGATTCAATCAATCATCAGCGGAACCGCCGTTGGCTTCATC
>CAJUHY010000087.1 GCA_910585895.1 uncultured Lachnospiraceae bacterium | reverse complement strand
AGGATTCTACCTTGTTTTCAATCAGGATTGCGAACTTGTTTCGCAATTACCTATTCATTTGATAGTATAGGTTGTTCAACTTTTCCTGTCCACATTTATATACTAACACCATTCTCATCTTTCACATATACATCCAGCCTGACACTTTTTGCGTCCAAATCCTGTTTGATACTTTTTTGTAATTCCGGGTATTCTATATGGTCTGTCTTTAAATCCGTCAATATTCTCTGTAACAATTCTTTACAGAGTTCTGGGTTCTGCCTGACCTTCCCAAACAGAAAATCATTGGATATGCTTAATTCTTCCCAGCTTGTTTGCCTGGTTTCTATATTCATCTGCCCTGCTTCATTGCTTCAAATTCGCACTTCTATTTTCCTTCATTCTCAAAAACTTCCGTTCCCTTTCGCACTTACTTGTGATATGGCTCCTTCATCATAATCCGATATCCTCGGTAAATCTGCTCTAGCAAAATCACCCGCATCAGTTGATGAGGAAATGTCATCTTAGAAAAACTGAGCTTGAAGTCCGCACGTTTTAGAATATTTTCTGCCAGCCCAAGAGAACCGCCAATTACAAACTGTATATGGCTAATACCTGCAATGCCCAGCTGTTCCATCTGTGCAGAAAATTCCAGGGAATCCATTACTTTCCCCTCAATGGCAAGGGCACAGATCCAGGCATCCTCTTTCAGATATTTGCATAGGCGCGCGCCTTCTTTTTCCACAATCTGCCTTTCCAAAGATGCACCCGCGCCATCCGGCGTCTTTTCATCCGCCACCTCAATAATTTCGAGCTTGCAGTATCGTCCAAGACGCTTTACAAACTCCTCAACCGCCTCCCGGTAAAAACGTTCTTTCACTTTTCCTACTGCTAATATTGTAATTTTCATCTGTATGCACACTCTCTCTGCTATTTTTCGTATTTTCATTCGGAAAGCATTCCACAAATGCTTCGCATTTGCTTTCCCTCCTATTCGGTATCGGCACGCGCCGCTTCGCGTCACCTGCCAGCTCGTCGGAAAGCATTCCACAAATGCTTCGCATTTGCTCTCCTCCTAGTATATAAAATCTTTTTTCCTTCTGCAATGAGATTTGCCTAAAATGATTGTAATATATGCTCATTTCATTTATAATAGTGCTAATGATGTTATCAGTCACAGTTAATATTACCCTTAAAAGAAACCGGAGGTAGGATGAATGGCAGATACGACAGTGAAACAGAAACATACTTATGTGGAGGCGGACAGAAAAATAGAAGATGCCTCTTCTACTGCATGGTCCTTTCTGTTTCTGGGAATTATGGGATTTGCTGCCCTCATATTAGTCTGGACAAATATACTTCCCTTAGATATTCCTTTTACTACATTGCTGATGGCAACGATAGTTCTGGGAATTCTCTTCCTTATCTTCTTGTTTGTGAGCATTCGGGCTTTTCATGCCAGACTTATTCCAGTCAAATCCAAAGAAGAAGCTGACATCTGCCGAATTCGCAACTGGTTCGTGGAGCACTACTCTGCCGATGCGATTTCCCACGGTGTAGACGAAGGAGACATCTCTATGGAGGAACTATATTATCTGCGTTTGGAAAATATCAGCCGTTTACTGACAGAGGAATTTCCTGAATTAGAAGATTCCTTTTCTGAATACATAATGGAAAATATATATCAGATGTATTTTGATTGAAATTTTCCAGATAAAATGTTGTTAAAATTACCATATAATTATCATACGAGGTGAAAAAATGAAGCTATTAGAAGATAAAATCAAAAAAGACGGTCTCGCCGTAAATGAACATATCCTGAAAGTTGACAGTTTCATCAACCATCAGATTGACCCTATGCTTATGCAGGAAATGGGAAAAGATATCGCCGAACACTTTAAAGATAGAGGAATTACGAAAATCGCTACCATCGAAAGTTCTGGCATTGCTCCTGCCCTCATGGCTGCGGTTGCTATGGATGTGCCGCTGATTATCCTCAAAAAACAGCCGTCCAAAATTCTCAATCAGGACCTCTACCAGACCGTAGTCACTTCTTTCACCAAAGAGACCAACTATGAACTTACGTTATCCAAAAAATATATCAGCGATAACGACCATGTACTGATTGTTGATGACTTCCTCGCCAACGGCGAAGCAGCCACAGCAGCTCTCAGGCTGCTGCGCATGTCTCATGCCACTATTGCCGGTTTTGCTGTCCTCATTGAGAAATCTTTCCAGCCAGGACGAGAAAAACTTATAAATCAGGGAATTGAAGTTTATGCCTTGGCAAGAATCGCCAAAATGGCAGAAAATTATATTGAGTTTGCCTAATAATTCAATCAAACAGCGACAACTGATTAGATTCCGGCAGTTCACCTAAAATTCCCAGTTCATCCATCAGATCAATAACAGTCTTAGAAACTTTCGTGCGCTGCCGGAAATCATCTTTAGAGAGAAAAGGACCGTATTTTGCCGCTTCCACCACAGCATCTGCCGCCTTATCGCCGAGACCTTCCACACTGTCCAGAGACGGCATTAATTTGCCATCTATAATTTGAAAGGCATGTGCCTGAGCCTTGAACAAATCCATCGGCATGAATTCAAATCCTCTGGCATACATTTCCTGAACAATCTTCATGTCTTTTACAGTATCCTGCTCTTTTTTCGTCAAAGTATCTTTTCTACGTTCATAATCTGCCAGAAAATAATTCAGCTTATCTTTCCCCTGGCACATCAGTTCATAATTAAAGGACGTTGCACGGATACTGAAAAATGCCGCATAGTAAGCCAATGGATAAAACACTTTGCAGTAAGCAATGCGCCATGCCATCATAACGTACGCTGCCGCATGGGCTTTAGGGAACATATATTTTATCTTCTTGCAGGACCAGATATACCAGTCTGGCACATTGTGTTCAAGCATAGCCTCTTCCCACTCAGGCTTGAGACCCTTTCCTTTACGCACACTCTCCATAATAGTAAAACTGAGTTCACTTTCCATGCCCATGCCGATTAAATATGTCATGATATCGTCACGGGTACAGATAGCCGTGGAAATGGTTGCCTTTTTCTCCTGAATCAAAGTCTGCGCATTCCCCAGCCATACATCCGTGCCATGGGACAGCCCTGAGATACGCACCAAATCTGAGAATGATTGCGGATTAGTGTCAATCAGCATCTGGATTACAAAATCTGTACCAAACTCTGGAATCCCCAAAGAACCAAGTTTGCAGCCGCCGATATCCTCCGGTTCGATACCCAATGCTTTCGTACTTTGAAACAAGGACATCACATCAGGGTCGTCCAAGCGGATTTTTCTGGCATCGATTCCAGTTAAATCTTCAAGCATACGAATCATAGTAGGATCATCGTGTCCCAGAATGTCCAGTTTAAGCAAATTATGGTCAATGGAGTGATAGTCAAAATGAGTCGTGACAATATCTGTTGCCATATCGTTTGCCGGATGCTGGATAGGTGTAAAAGAATGAATTTCCTCTCCCAGAGGAAGTACAATAATACCGCCTGGATGCTGCCCAGTTGTCCGGCGGATACCGACACATCCCTGAACAATGCGGTCAATTTCACAATTTCTCTTACGTACACCACGTTCTTCATAATAATTCTTGATATAGCCAAATGCCGTCTTATCAGCCAGTGTACCGATGGTCCCAGCACGGAAAGTCTGTCCGAAACCAAAAATAACCTCACAATAAGCATGGGCTTTACTCTGATATTCTCCAGAAAAATTCAGGTCGATATCCGGTTCCTTGTTGCCCTTAAATCCCAAAAATGTTTCAAACGGTATGTCAAACCCCTCTTTTTCCAACGGCTCTCCACATTCGGGGCAAATCTTGTCCGGCATGTCACAGCCGGCTCGCCCGGCGTAGGCTTTCACTTCCTCCGACTCAAAATCACTGTAATGGCAATGCTTGCAGTAATAATGCGGCGACAACGGATTTACTTCTGTAATTCCCGACATGGTAGCTACAAAGGAAGAACCTACCGAACCACGTGAGCCCACCAGATAACCGTCCTCATTAGACTTCCACACTAACTTCTGGGCAATAATGTACATAACGGCATAACCGTTGGAAATGATGGAATTCAGTTCACGTTCCAACCGTTCCCTAACAATTTCCGGCAGCTCGTCCCCATAAATCTCATGGGCGCGGTTATAACAGATATCGCGGAGCATTTGGTCTGAATTCTCAATGACCGGCGGACACTTATCCGGTCTCACTGGAGAAATCCTCTCGCACATATCTGCAATCTTATTGGTATTGGTGATAACAACCTCTTCTGCTTTCTCATCTCCGAGATAGGCGAACTCCTCCAACATTTCCTCTGTTGTGCGCAAAAATAAAGGTGCCTGGTCATCTGCATCAGAAAATCCTTTTCCTGCCATAATAATCCGGCGGTAAACCTCATCCTCAGGGTCCAAAAAGTGCACGTCACAGGTCGCCACCACCGGTTTATGGAATTCTTCTCCCAGCCTGACAATCCGGCGGTTGATATCTTTCAGTTCCCCCTCCGAATTCACCATAGGACTGTCTGAACGCAGCATGAATGCATTATTGCCCAAAGGCTGTATTTCCAGATAATCATAGAAACGTACCAGCCTGGCAATTTCTTCCTCGGAGCTGCCACGCAAAATTGCCTGATATAATTCCCCCGCCTCACATGCTGAACCAATCAGCAGTCCTTCCCGATGCTTTAAAAATTCACTTTTAGGAATCCTTGGCTGCCGGTAGAAATAAGTCAGATGAGCATCTGACACCAGACGGTAAAGGTTAATGCGTCCAGTATCATTGGTGGCAAGGATAATAGCATGGTGACTGTGCAGTTTCCGAATGTTGTCTACGGAATCATTTCCCATATCATTGACCTGGTCTAAGTCCTCAATTCCCCTCTCCTTCATCATGTGGATAAACTTGACAAAAATTTCTGCCGTACAAGCTGCATCATCCACGGCGCGATGATGGTTCTCCAGGGAAACTTTTAACACTTTTGCCACATTATTTAACTTAAACCTGTTGAGCTGCGGCAGCAGCACTCGGGCAAGCGCCACGGTATCAACAACCGTATACTCACAGGAAAGTCCTTGCCGCTCACAGTTTTTACTGATAAAGCTCATATCAAATTCTGCATTGTGCGCCACCATGACAGCCCCCTCGCAGAATTCCATGAAATCCGGCAAAATCTCTTCTATCTTAGGTGCAGACAAAACCATATCGTCCCGAATATGGGTCAGTTCCTCCACCTTAAAAGGAATCGGCGCTTCTGGATTTACAAACGTGGAAAAACGTTCCGTAATCTTTCCCTCCACCACTTTCACGGCGCCAATTTCAATAATTTTATTATTCAGAGGGGAAAAACCTGTAGTCTCTAAATCAAACACCACATACGTCTCCGAAAGGCTCTGCCCCCTGGAGTTTTCCACAATTGTTTTTAAGTCATCCACCAGGTATGCTTCCACTCCGTAAATGACCTTAAAATCATCTCCTGGGGAAATAGCATGATTAGCATCCGGAAACGCCTGTACATCACCGTGGTCAGTGACCGCCAGCGCCGGATGCCCCCACTTTTGCGCACGTTTTATGATATCTTTCACCTCTGAGACGCCGTCCATATCGCTCATCTTCGTATGGCAATGCAGTTCCACACGTTTGCGTGGGCTTGTATCTATGCGGCTGCTGGTAAAATCTGCTATTTTTTTCATCCCGGCAATCGAGCCAATCGTCAACTCCCCATCAAACCTGTCAATCGTAGTGACGCCCTTTATTTTCAGAAACGCACCCTTTTTCACTTCCGCCGTAATATCTGAGACGAACTCGTTTTTGGCAAACATCTTCACCATAATCGTATCAGTGAAATCTGAAATAGAAAACATGATAATAGTCTTCTCATTACGGATTTCCCTGGTCTCTAGGTTTAGTATTTTGCCGCGGATGACAACTTCTCCCATCTCACCGGCAATCTGCTCAATAGCGATGGGCTCCTCTTCAAAATCACGTCCGTAAATTACTTCGGGGTTATCGGAACGCTTAAAGCCATGATAGCCTTCTCTTTTGCCTCTGCTGTTATTTACGCCGCCTTTGGTAACAGTCTTTTTCTCCATCTCAGCAGACGCTGCGCTGCCCACTGGTTCACTCTTTGTGTTCTTGGTCTGCGGCTGTTTTGTCTCCACTTCCTCCACATTTCCAGAAATCGTTAACTCCTCCGCCTCCAGAACATTATTTCCCAGAGAAGACTGGGAAATAATCGCCTGAACTTCGTTTTGGATTCGGATATTGCTGTCCTGCTTATATCTCTTCTCCGTCGGCTCTATGTACTCCACCTGAATATTCACATCCATCCCGCAGCGCTCGCATATTATTTTCTCCAATATCTGCACAAGCTCCTCGGACTTCTGCCTGGTTATTACAGAATCCTCCAGCAAAAGCTGCATTACATTTTCCTGAGGGAAATGAATTCGTGCCATTTTAAGGATACTGTACTCCAGGTGACTGTATGCCCGCAATTCCTCCAACAGACTGTCCCGATAGATTTGCAGCAGTCTCTTGGGATTATACTGTTCAGAAAGGCTAAATTTCTCAATAATTTTTACCGTCAGCTCTTGATATGGAAAAAGCTGTTTCTTAATGTCCTTTTCTAAACCAAAAATCCGCTTCTTCTCTATCAGCCTGGAACTTAGCAGATACACCCTAAGATAATCCCGATTGCGGTTGGTGGAAACTTTCGTCACTTCCACATCCGCCATCATC
>CAJUHY010000086.1 GCA_910585895.1 uncultured Lachnospiraceae bacterium | reverse complement strand
ACATTAAGATTCGAACAAGAATGATATAAAGGAGCGATATGCTATGACTACACAGGAAAAAGCAATTTTCTTACATAAAGAATGGAACGGCAAGCTGGAGACTGTTGCCAAATCTTCAGTAACAACACGCGAGGACCTTGCCATCGCCTACACCCCTGGTGTGGCAGAACCCTGCAAGCTCATTGCTGAGAATCCAGCAGATGCCTACGTCTACACTATGAAAGCCAATACGGTGGCTGTTGTTTCTGATGGAAGCGCCGTGCTGGGACTCGGCAACATCGGTCCGTACGCTGCCATGCCGGTAATGGAGGGCAAATGTGTACTGTTTAAAGAATTCGGCGGCATCAATGCCGTTCCTATCTGCCTGGATACACAGGATACCGAGGAAATTATCAAGGCAATTACATACCTTGCCCCCGGTTTTGGCGGCATCAACCTGGAAGATATCTCTGCTCCCCGCTGTTTTGAAATCGAAGAACGGCTCAAGGAGACACTTTCCATCCCTGTCTTCCATGACGACCAACATGGAACTGCTATCGTAGTGCTTGCCGGAATTATCAACGCGCTTAAGGTTGTCGGCAAGGAGAAAGAAAACTGCCGCGTTGTTGTAAACGGCGCTGGTTCGGCCGGAATTGCCATTACAAAACTTCTTCTCACCTACGGCTTTCCCCATATCACCATGTGTGACCGTCTGGGGATTATCGGCAAAGATTATCCGAATCTGAACTGGATGCAGCAAAAGATGACCGAATTTACCAATTTAGAACACAAAAACGGAACTCTTGCCGATGCCTTAAAAGGCGCAGATATATTTGTAGGCGTTTCCGCACCAGGGATTGTCTCCGCTGATATGGTTTCTTCCATGAACAAAGATGCCATCTTATTCGCTATGGCCAACCCGGTTCCTGAAATTATGCCGGATATAGCCAAAGCTGCCGGGGCAAAAGTCGTTGGCACAGGACGCAGCGATTTTCCCAATCAGGTCAACAATGTAGTTGCTTTCCCAGGCATTTTCAAAGGCGCTCTGGAAGGACGCGCAGTTCAAATCACAGAGGATATGAAGCTTGCCGCTGCCCAAGCCATTGCCGGTCTGGTATCAGAGGAACAATTGAGTGAAGATTTTATTATGCCGGAGGCGTTTGACCCCAGAGTAGCACAGGCAGTAAGCCATGCAGTAAAATCCCACATTCCAGGAACACAACATGTGGAATGAGAAACGATACTTTTCCATAGATTTCTATTTAAAACAGACCTTCGGCGAGAAAGTTTATCGTCTCGCCTTAAATGGGGGCATGACCTGCCCCAACCGGGACGGCTCCCTCGGCAGCAGGGGATGTATCTTCTGCAGCCCTGCTGGAAGCGGTGATTTTGCCGGACAAAGCAACCACTCCATCTCAGAACAGCTTACCGCTGCAAAACAACAAATCCGCAGCAAACGAAACTGCCGAAAATTTATCGCCTATTTCCAGGCGTATACCAACACCTACGCGCCAGTAGATTATCTGCGGAAAGTTTTCACAGAAGCAATTACAGACCCGGATGTGGTAATTTTATCCATTGCTACGCGTCCCGACTGTCTTTCACCGCAAATACTGAATCTCCTGTCAGAGTTGAATCGGATAAAACCTGTCTGGATAGAGTTGGGCTTACAGACTATCCATGCAGATACCAGTCGTTTTATCCGCAGCGGCTTTACGCTGGAATGCTTTCATCAGGCTGTCAATTCTCTTACAAACTGCCGCATTCCGGTAGTTGTCCATGTAATCCTTGGACTGCCAGGTGAAACAAAAGAACAAATGTTGGAAACAGTGCGCCATGTGGGGCGATTAAATATTTTCGGTATCAAACTGCAGCTTTTGCATGTTCTGTCCGGTACAGACTTGGGTACGCTTTATACGCAATCGCCCTTTCCCCTGTTTGGCCAGGATGAATACTGTGAACTAATCGTGAATTGTCTGGAACGGCTTCCTGACCACATCACAATCCACCGTCTCACTGGAGACGGTCCTAAAGAGCTGCTGATAGCCCCTCAGTGGAGCAGAGCCAAACGCAGCGTCTTAAATCAAATTGAACGGACTATGAAGCAGCGTGATACCTGGCAAGGAAAATACTGCGAATAATAGATAAGGAGATGCCTATGGCAGAAGCATTGACACAATATAAACTGACAATATTATATATGCTGGACAGGGTAGATTTTCCCCTGACCAATACACAGATTTCCAACTTCATGCTGGACAAGGATTACACCACCTATTTTACGATTCAGCAGGCAATCAGTGAATTGATAAACGCGGAACTTATGCGCACAGAATCCACGCACAACAATACCCACTATTATATCACACCTGCCGGCAGAGAAACGCTTTCCTATTTTCCCGACAAGATTTCAGACGGCATCAAAAAGGACGTCATTGATTATCTTGCAGAACACAAGATAGAATTACGACAGGAAATCTCTATCATGGCAGACTATTATAAAACTACCTCACAGGAATTTGCTGCACGCTGCCAGCTTAAGGAACACGGCCGCACATTGATTGATTTGACGATTTCTGCCAAATCCAAATTAGAAGCTGAGGCTATCTGTTCCAACTGGAAATCCCAGCATGAGGACGTCTATGACTATCTGATGGATTTATTGCTAAAATAAAAAGAATCCCGCTCTGCGGGATTCTGTGACACTTTAATTTTCGCTGCCCGAATCGTCTTTTTCCAAAAAACGCATCTTACTCTTCTCACCAGAAAGCTGCAGCGGCACATATCCCGCAGCCGTATGGTATTTTTCCCTGTAACATTTCTGGCAGAGAGTTCCAAACGTTATCTGCTCTCCACACATGGAACAATGCAGATTAACTATCCGCTCTTCCTGTTCTTTATATTCAACTCTTCCCTCTGCAATCCACTTCTTTACCAGAAGCTTTGGAATATTGAAATGTTCCGCCACCTGATACTCTGTCACATCATTGGCACGTATGTACTCTTTCACTTCAGAAAATAACTGATTCTCCTGACAAGCTGGACACAATTCTCCCTCATAGGTCTCTGACAGTGTCCTATGACATACTGCACAAAACTTCATATTATCAAATAACGATGCATGTTCCAATGTCTTCACCACTTTTCTTAAATTTATATATTATCAATGGCTATCGCTTCTTTTTTACGCTATAGCCAAAAGTCCCCAGAATATTTTTTAAATTGCAATAAGCGCCGTGAGAATATACAATAGGCTCAGCCTTCTCTAAGTGAAATTTCCCCTTATTGTCCATATAAGCTTCTGAGGCATGTACTGTCACCACCTCAGCAAGAAACATATGGTGGGAGCCTAACTCTATACATTGGATAACCCTGCATTCTATGTTCACAGGACTCTCCTCTATCAGCGGCGGCAGGACTTTTGAAGCTTTCTGCCTAGTCAGCTGTAAAGCTGCAAATTTATCCAAATCTCTTCCAGACTTCACACCACAATAATCTGTGGCATATGCCAACTTCCTGGTTGTAAGATTGATTACAAATTCCCCTGTCTCCACAATCATATGGTAAGAATAACGCTCTGGCCTCACAGAAATATACACCATAGGCGGATTCGTACAGACTGTCCCTGTCCATGCCACAGTGAAAATATTATCATGTCCCTTCTTATCTGCCACACTCACCATAACTGCCGGAACCGGATAGAGCATATTCCCCGGCTTCCATTCTTGTTTACGATTAATAAATTCTTCTCGCACCACGGTACCCCTAGAAAAATCCAAACATATGGGCAATAATTGCAATGAGGCCCGAAAAATTCACTACCCCAATAATAATTAAAGCTCCAAAATAACTCTTAACTACTTTCATGCTCTGCGTACCAATTTCCACACGCTCAATTTTACCCTCTAACTCTTCCAACAACGTCTGGATATTCCGGTAACATTTCACATTTTCCCTGTGAATCTTTTCTCCGAGCTCTAATTTCACCTCTTCTAACTTCTGAGAGTTCTCCTCATCATCCTTAGAAGTCTCCGCCAATTTCTCCAGTTCTGTTTTTATCTTTGTCAGTTCCGAAGAAAAAGATTCCAATGTCTCTTTCATGGAATTTGTCTGCTGTTCCAGCTTTTCTGATGTCGACAGCGAAAAATCCTGGATTTTTTTATCCATCTCTGCCAGACCTTGACGGGAATTACTGTTTATCTCTGCCATCTGCTCAGAAATCTGCTCTTCCAAGGTATTGATTTCACCGCTTATGCTCTCGTCAATCGCTCGCATCTGAGCATCAACACGAGAAATCAGGGCATCAATCTGAACCCTCACATTCTGTGTGAGTTTATCTGCTTCTTCCTGTTTTACATTCAGTATCTCCTGAAGATTTTTAGCTTTCTCTTCTTTCTCTTCCAGCTGCCCTTCAAGTTCTTCCACCTTGCTCTCCTTTGTCATCATCAAATTATGGAGATACTTGGCTTTTTCCTTAAACTCGTCAATTTGTTTTAAAAAAAAGTCTTCTTTCTGCACCTTATTATCATATCCTTTCTTATGTTATGGATATCATTGTATCATTAGAACAGGCTTTTTGCAACAATCGGAATTAATTGCCGCATGGTACGCTATACATTTTCTATCTGCCAGTCAATGGGTTCTATGCCATTCGTCCTGAGAAATTCATTTGCCTGGCTGAAATGCCTGCAGCCAAAAAAACCACGGTACGCTGACAATGGACTCGGATGCGGTGCTTTCAAAATCAAATGTTTTGGGTTATCCAACATGGGTATCTTGCTCTGTGCAGGTTTACCCCACAACATATAAACAATGGGGCGGTCCTGTTCATTTACTGCACGGATAACTGCATCTGTGAACTGTTCCCAGCCCTGTCCCTGATGGGAAAATGCCTTATGCGCCCGGACAGTCAGCACCGTGTTGAGCATCAGCACCCCCTGGCTTGCCCATTTTACCAGATAACCGTTGTTGGGAATCTCACAGCCTAAGTCATCCTGAAGTTCTTTATAAATATTCTCCAGAGAGGGCGGTATATCTACCTCAGGCCTTACGGAGAAACACAACCCATGCGCCTGACCTTCATTGTGATATGGATCCTGCCCCAGCACCAATACCTTCACCTGACTAAGCGGTGTCAAATGCATGGCATTAAAAATATCATCTGCCGGGGGATAAATCACTTTGGCGCTATATTCTTCTTTGATAAATTTATATAGACTGGCATAGTAAGGCTTCCTGAATTCTTCGCCGATTGCCTCTACCCAGTCATTCTGCAGCATTCCCATCTATTGTTATTCCTCCTTAGTTAATATCAATTTCGGATTGGAACCCCTCTTTTCGCCAAGTATTCCTTCAACGCCAAAATTTGCAGTTCTTTATAATGAAACAGCGATGCTGCCAATGCCGCCTCTGCCCTGCCCTCTGTCAGCGCTTCATAGAAATGTTCTTCCTTACCGGCGCCGCCGGAAGCAATGACAGGGATATGGACACTGTCTGCAATCGTCCTAGTCAATTCCAAATCATAACCTGCCTTCGTTCCATCACAGTCCATACTGGTGAGCAGAATTTCACCAGCGCCCATACGTTCCGCACGTATTGCCCATTCCACGGCATCCAGTCCGGTATCAATTCTGCCTCCATTCTTATAAACATTCCAGCCGCTGCTATCTGCTCTTCGCTTGGCGTCGATCGCAACCACCACACACTGACTGCCAAACTTATCAGCTGCATTGCTGATTAATTCCGGCGTATTGATGGCAGATGAATTGATGGAAATCTTATCTGCCCCTTCACGGAGCAATGACTTGAAATCCTCTACTGTACGTATACCGCCGCCCACTGTAAAGGGAATAAAGACGGTCTCTGCCACTCTGCGTACCATATCAACTACAGTATTCCTCGCATCTGAGGACGCCGTGATATCCAAAAATACAACCTCATCCGCCCCTGCCTTATCATAAGCCGCTGCCACAGCTACCGGATCCCCGGCATCCTTGAGGTTTACAAAATTAACGCCTTTGACCACACGCCCATTATGTACGTCCAGACAAGGGATAATACGCTTGGTAAACATTGGCTACACCTCCCCTATTCTGGCAAAATTGTGTAAAATCTGCAAACCCACGCTACTGCTCTTCTCTGGATGAAACTGGCAGGCAAATACATTGTCCTCTTCCACAGAAGCGTGAATATGGGCGCCATACTCCGTGGACGCTTTCACAATCTCTTCCTTCTCTGCCCGCAGGTAATAGGAGTGTACAAAATAGACAAATGCATTCTCCTCGATACCATCAAACAACCTGCCCTGATTCTGTAAATGCAGGGAATTCCAACCGATATGCGGAATTTTAAGACCTGGCTTAGCTGGAATCTTTACAATCTCACCATCCAAAATATGTAAACCTTCCACTCCGCCATTCTCTTCGCTGCCTGAAAACAAGAGCTGCAGACCCAGACAAATACCCAAAAATGGTTTCCGCTGCTGCACTGCCTCACGGATTACCTTATCCAACTCATACTGTTTCAAGCGTTCCATAGCTTCCCCAAAAGCGCCCACACCTGGCAGAATTACTTTATCCGCTGTCAAAATATCCCTGAAATTTCTGCTGACGACAACTTCTTCACTCAAGTAATTAAGAGCTTTCTCAACGCTCTTCAAGTTGCCCGCATCATAATCAATTACCGCTATCATGTGTCACTCCTCTGCAACGAGTCCAAGTCCGTCTATGATTTTATATATCTCCAGTGTAAAATCTTCTTTCTCTCTAATCTGATACAATTCCCTTGCCTCATCCAAAGACATTTGATACTGCTTCTTCAATGCTTTTTTAATCGTTGACAGCATCTTATCATACTCCACCGCTGCTCCTGTAGTTGCGGCTTCTCCTGCATTCTTGTCATATCTTCCTACGCCAAGAATCAACGCACTCAAAGCCTCCGCGTGCATATTCTGCTTCTTGTATACCCTGTAACTGTTTATCTGCTGCTGCACATATGCGGTAAGCCTTGCCTTGTTATATAATTCTTCGTCCACAGGCTTCACCTTGGCTCCCTGGGTAAAGCAGCTGTATGCCTCCACATAATTGCCTTGTTCATAATTCTCCCGCGCCTGCGCAACGCTGAGCATATATCCCACCTGACTGCTGAAAAGATTAATCAAGATGACCAAAGAGATTCCTACCAGCATAATGAGAATTACCGGACCCTTGGGAAGCGGTTTGCTCCGC
>CAJUHY010000085.1 GCA_910585895.1 uncultured Lachnospiraceae bacterium | reverse complement strand
AAAACTGGATTTGAGAGCCGCAGACAATAAGGGCTGGAGAATCCGAGAGGCTATATTAGGAATAAGGAGGAAATCTATGAAGAAGGTCAAAATAATTTTTCCGACACTGTTTCTATTGTTATTAGTTTTATGTTCGGGCTGTGGCAGCGGCGGAGTAAGCGGCAAGGAAGGTAAAGAGGAGATAGCGGCCTGTTTTGAGCAGGAGGGTATTGCAGAACTCCATGAACGGCAGGAGCAGGATGATTTATCCATTGCCTTGAATCATGTTGTCTTTGAGGAGAATCTTATTATCCTTGATTACACCCTAAAGTCAGCAGATTTGTCCAGATATGAAGATGTGCTTCCAGAATTTCGTAAGGGAGATTTGGAGCAAGAAGATGGATATACCGTTGCAGTAAAAGAAGGGGAAAAGGAGAAACGCATAATCGCCTATTTAGAAGTGACAGACGGTGCTTTTTCTTATGAGAATGTTGGGGAAGATGTGGAAATTATTTTTTCATCCCTGTATGGGGAAGAAGGCTCGGGAATTGACATAATTTTTCCGGTAAGAATTGAGGAAGTATTTATGCCGACGGTTGTGGAAGTCGGGCAGAAATTTTCCTGTGAAGATGGAGCGGTTTTTGTGAAATCAATTGTAGTTTCCAAATTCTACACAGATGTATATATAGATATGGCAGATTGTCCAACCTTTATGGAAGAGTTTTATGGCTGGGAAATAACGGATGAATCAGGGAAGGTCCTGCAGTGGCTAAGTGGTTCCGGTGAGACATACAATTATTCTGCACTGCCGCAAGGCTGTAAGGAACTAAAGCTTACCTTGATAAAATATAAGGAAGATAATTCTTACGAAAAAGTTGGAGAAACGGTAACAATACCTATACGCTAGCAAAGAGTGTGCCAGAGATGACCAGACAGGTTTTCTCTGGCAATTTTTTATTCTATAGCGGACATCCCCGGCATAAAATGAAAGGAGTAATTTAGGGGAAGCGAAACATATTGGATAATGAAAGGAAGCGTTCTGACAGAAGAAAAAAAGGCAAAGTGCGTACACTTAAAGTAAATGTGGTTTATGGGGAGGAGTTGCTTACAGAATGCATGAAACATGTAATCGCGGCAAAAAGGCAGTCCTCTATTTGAGGCTTTCTAAAGAAGATGTGCATAGGATAAAGGAGGGGGATGACAGCGCCAGTATCAAAAACCAGAGACTTTTGCTCACGGAATATGCTTTGTCAGAAGGTTATCAGATTGTAAACGTATATTCTGATGACGATGAGAGCGGGCTTTACGATGACAGACCAGGTTTTGAGAAGATGATGGAGGATGCCAGGTTAGGGAAATTTGACATGGTAATCGCCAAAAGCCAGTCGCGGTTTTCGCGGAATATGGAACATATAGAAAAATATCTGCACCATGACTTTCCGCTGCTGGGCATACGGTTTGTCGGTGTGGCGGATAATGCAGATACAGAGAATATGGGAAATAAAAAGGCACGGCAGATAAACGGTCTTGTCAATGAGTGGTATTGCGAAGACCTTTCTGACAATATTCGTTCAGTATTCAAAGCCAAAATGAGAGCGGGGCAATTTCTGGGTTCCTCCTGTCCCTATGGATACCGCAAAGACCCAAACAACCACAATCACCTGCTCATCGATGCCTATGCAGCATCTATCGTCCGTAGAATCTATGCCTTATATCTGGAGGGAAATGGAAAAAGTAAAATTGCTGCTATGCTCTCAGCAGAGGGCATACTGATACCCACCCACTATAAACAGAAAGTACTGGGAATCCCTTACAAGAACAGTAAGCTGCTTTCCCAGACGAAAACATGGTCTTACCAGACAATACATACAATCCTTGGGAATCCCGTCTATACCGGAACACTTGTTCAGAATAAATATAATAAGGTATCGTACAAGGATAAAAAGAAAATCAAATTGTCCAGAGAATCCTGGATTATTGTGGAAAATACCCATGAACCGATTATTGACAAACATACCTTTCATTTGGTTCAGGAATTGCAGAGACAACGGACGAAGAGTGTCTATGCTGCACCTAATGGACTGTTTTCCGGAAAATTATTTTGTGCAGACTGTGAGAAATCCATGGAGAGACTGTATGCAAGACATGGAGAGAGAGGATTTATCGGTTATGTCTGCAAGACTTATAAGAAACAGGGAAAACAATTTTGTGAAAGCCATAAAATATTAAATGAGGAACTGGAGCAGGCGGTATTAGCTTCTCTCAGGCAGGAGACAGCAAAAATACTTACGGAAAACGATATTGCCATCCTACAGCAATTTGAAGCAGTGAAGATGCATAGAGGGGATATTTCAGGTCAGATGGAAATATTACAGGAGCAGGTGGACAAAATAGAGAAATATAAGAAAGGGGCTTTTGAAAAATATCTTGATAATGTTATAATAGAAACTGATTTTAGACAATACATGAAACAGTATGAAAACCAGCTCATAGAATTAGAACGCCATATACATGCATTGTCAGAACCAGATGCTGCCGAGTTTCCCGATACGATGCTGCAGGACTGTGCGTGTGCGGACGAGGTAATGAATTACATTAATATGGATAAGCTGGACAGATACATGATTGTTGAATTGATAGACAGGATAGAGGTTGGACGGGATGGCGAACTGACAATCTATTATAAGTTCGGGAACAACTGTGCACGTTAAGAGAATTTATCTGTTATTATATAGGTAGAAAAAGAAATTTTCTGTCCGCAGGCAATCTATGTCTCCCATTTGTATATGCAGCACAGGCGTCATTGGCACTGGCAACGGAGATACATTTGAGCATGGTATCTACGGTTTGTGTCTCGCCAACTTCCAGAAAGACCTGGGAGCCGCCCATGCTGGCAGCATATTCTGAGACAGTTACCGTATCGTCCAGAGAAATTTTTCCCTCCTCTAACGCATCAAAAATTAAAATCATGGTCATAATTTTGGTAATGCTGGCGGGATGGCGCAGCATGTCAGGTTCTTTTTCGTAGATGACCTGACCGGTGGAAGCCTCCATCAGCACCACAGAGGGGGCTGAGACGGAAACTCCCTCTGCTGCATGGGTTCCGTTTGCAGCTTCAGTCTGAACTCCATTCTCGGTTCCGCTCTCAGTTCCAGTTTCGGGTTCCGTGTCGGCAGGAGGGGTGGACAATAGGGATGAAAATAACAAGGTAAATGATAACAGGAATGATAATATACAACGCATGGCATAACCTCCGGGAATGTACCTATAACTTTAATAGTACATGATAATATATTACAGTGTAAGCAAAGGGCATGGATGATATGATAATTTTGATGACAATTTTATTGGTGATATTTATTTATATTTTGTGGCAGCGGTGGGAATTAAACAAATTTAAGGTGAGCAGATATCAGATTCGTTCCGCTAAAATCAAAGTGCCGGTTTCTGTGGCGGTGATTGCAGACCTTCATGGATTTTCTTATGGGAAGAAAAATGAGAGGCTTTTGAGGGAGACGGCAAATATTAATCCACAGGCTATTCTAATACCGGGAGATATGCTAGTGAGTAAATATCCGGAAACTTATGATACCGCGTATGAGACATTCAGGGAGCTTGTAAAGATTGCCCCCGTATATTACAGTTACGGCAACCATGAAAGCCGCCTGAGGGACCCTGAACGTAAACATCACCTTAAGTTCCAGCAGTATCTGGAAGGTGTGCGGGCCTTGGGCGTGACGGTAATGGAAACAGAGAGCTGCAGCGTTTGCCTTGGCGGCAATGAGGTTATGCTTTCCTCTTTGGAATTGGAGTTGGATTACTATGAGAAAGGTACGATAGCGCCTATGGAAAAATCTTATGTGCGGGAGCAGCTGCCTCTTAGAAAGCCGGAAATGTTTCAGATTCTTTTAGCGCATAATCCGGCTTATGCGCCCCGATACGCGGAATGGGGAGCAGATGTCACATTCTGTGGGCATAATCATGGAGGTCTGGTACGGATTCCCGGCATTGGGAGTTTGATTTCCCCCCAGCTGACCTTTTTTCCCAAGTATGACGCAGGCGGGTTTGAGATAGAAGGGCATCATGTAATTATCAGCCGCGGGTTGGGCACGCATACTTTCCACGTGCGGATTTTTAACCGCGCTGAATTGCTGGCCGTGGAATTTCTGCCGGAGAGCTGATTGGTTTCAATGCTGAACTGTTACGCTGACAGCTACAGATATAAAAAATTACTTGAAAAATTTCCTCATTGCAGTTAAAATGATAGGCAGTGTGATTTTTCGGGGGAAAAACAGAATGGATTTAAAAGTGAAGCTGCAGGTATTTGAGGGTCCCTTGGACTTGCTTTTGCACCTGTTGGAAAAAAACAAAGTTAATATTTATGATATTCCGATTGTAGAGATTACAAGTCAGTATATGGAATATATCAACGAGATGAAACGCCACGATTTGAATATTGTCAGTGAATTTCTGGTGATGGCTGCGACCCTGTTGGATATTAAGTCTCGTATGCTGCTGCCAAAGGAGGAGACGCAGGAAGAAGAGGAGGATCCCAGAGCGGAGCTTGTGCAGAAGCTTCTTGAATATAAAATGTATAAATGTATGTCTTATGAGCTCAAAGACCGTCAGATAGATGCTCAGAAGACGCTGTTTAAAAGACCTACGATACCCAGGGAAGTCAGCCAGTATGAGGAGCCAGTGGATCTGCAGGAGTTGATGGCGGACGTCAGCCTGCGGCGTCTCAATGATATTTTTAAGTCTGTGATGCGCAAAAGAGAGGACAAGATTGATCCCATTCGTTCCCGCTTCGGTAAAATTGAGAAAGAAGAAGTTTCTTTGGAAGAGCGTATGGGTTATTTGGAGCAGTATGCTCTGACGCACCGCAGATTTAGTTTCCGAGGGCTTTTAGAAGCGCAGAGCAGCAAGATGGAAATTATTGTCACGTTTTTATCCATTTTAGAACTGATGAAAGTTGGGAAAATCCTGATTTCCCAGGAGCGTATTTTTGATGATATTTTTGTGGAGTCGAAAATTGCCGCTTGATGATACATAGAAACAAGAATTATTTTGCTATGGGATAGTGCAAAATGATGGCAGGAATGGAGAAGCTATGAATTCACAACAGTATGAAGCAATTATAGAAGGAATCCTTTTCACCATGGGAGAATCTGTGGAGGTCTCAAAGCTTGCCGCGGCGCTGGAGCTGGAAGAGACGCAGGTGCGTGAAATTATCCAGCGCATGACGGAGCGGTATGAGCAGGAAGACCGCGGAATACAGTTGATAGAGATTGAAAATAATGTTCAGTTGTGTACGAAGAAGGAACTCTATGAATATCTGATTAAGATTGCCAAGCAGCCGAAACGTCATGTCTTGACAGATGTACTGTTGGAAACGCTGTCGATTATTGCCTATAAGCAGCCTATCACCCGGCTGGAAATCGAAAAAATCCGCGGTGTGTCCTGCGCCCATGCAGTGAGCAAGCTGGTGGAATATAACCTTGTCTGTGAACTTGGCAGGCTGGATGCGCCGGGACGTCCGCTGCTATTTGGCACGACAGAGGAGTTTCTGCGCAGCTTTGGCGTACAGTCAATTGAAGAACTTCCGGTTCTGGATGCAGACCAGTTAGAGGAGTTCCGGCAACAGGCGGAAGAGGAAATGAATTTAAAAATGGACGTGTAAGACATAAAACGAAGGCTGTTTCATATAATGAAGGGAAGTCAGATTAGGGATGAGAGAGCCTACTATGAAAGTTTTGAGATTACGGAGCATAAAAGATTTATATGGTCACAGGTTAAGGGCAGGATTCGCAGGACGCATCCTGCTCTTTAGTATGTGTATAGCCTTGGCGCTGCTGCCATCGCTTCTGGCACAGGCTATATATCGGCAGGAATTACCTGGCGCAACGCAGCAGGAAACAGAACAACAAATCACTGCGGCAGAACAGCCGAATATTACGCTTTACGCGAAGTCTGCAGTCCTTATGGATGCTGCAAGCGGCAGGGTACTCTACGAGAAAAACGGTTATGAGCATATGCCGAATGCCAGCACAACGAAAATTATGACCTGTATGATTGCGTTAGAGCAGGGAAATTTAGACGATGAAGTGAAAGTCAGCAGTTATGCCGCCTCCATGCCCAAGGTGCGGCTTGGCATGAGTGCGGATGATACTTTCCGACTAAGAGATTTATTGTATTCCCTGATGCTGGAATCGCACAATGACTCAGCGGTGGCGATTGCGGAACATATTGCAGGCAGTGTGGAGGGATTTGCTGCCAAGATGAATCAGAAAGCGAAAGACTTGGGCTGTAAAGATACATATTTCATTACCCCCAATGGGCTGGACAGACAGGATGAGACAGGGGTGCATGGGACAACAGCTGAGGATTTGGCAAAGATTATGAGTTACTGTATTCAAAATGAACAGTTCCTTGAGATTACCAGAACCCCCAGCCATCAGTTCACGAACCTTGCCGGCACGAAATCTTATAACTGTAATAATCACAATGCCTTTTTGCAGATGATGGATGGTGCATTGTCCGGGAAAACCGGATTTACGGGGAATGCGGGATATTGTTATGTCGGCGCCCTAGAGCGTGATGGCAGGACCTTTGTGGTGGCGCTGCTTGCCTGCGGCTGGCCGAATAACAAAAGCTATAAATGGGCAGATACGACGACCCTGATGAATTATGGGATTGAACAGTATGAGAATACGGATGTTTGCGAGTACGGCAAAGATTTTCCTCCGGTAATCGTGGCGGATGCGGAGCCGGAAAATGGCAGGCTCTATCAGAAGATTACCATTCCTCTGCGGATTAAAGAAGAAAAAATAAATGTCCTGAAACGAGCGGATGAGGAGGTGAGGACTATCTATGATGTTCCTGAGAATCTGCAGGCCCCGGTGGAGGAAGGGCAGGAAGTCGGCAGCGTCACGTATTATCTTGGAGAACGGCAGATTGCCAGAGTTCCCATCTGTGCAGGCAAGTCCGTGAAGAAACTTGAGCCTTCCTGGTATCAGGATTTTTTGCTGAAACTCTTCTTTATGGAAAAGAATTTTTATTTTCTCTAAATAGCTATTGAAAAATTTCTGCAAAAGAGATACAATTACACTCGGAAGAAAATTTTATAAAAATTTCAAAATACATATGGAGGTTTAAACGATGAGTAATTCTACCAACTCAGCAAGACAGAGAATTGCCGGTCTTCTTGATGAAAAAAGTTTCATGGAAATCGGCGCTCTGGTAACTGCAAGAAGTACAGATTTTGATTTGAGTCAGTC
>CAJUHY010000084.1 GCA_910585895.1 uncultured Lachnospiraceae bacterium | reverse complement strand
CATATAAGTCAAAAAAAGTACAGACCAAAATCGAACTTTTGTTCTGTACTTTTTATATAATTCGGGTATTCCAGTATCTTAGTTTCATGCGAAAAATTCACTGAGAAGAACCATGCAGAACCTTTTCGTCTCCATGTAAACTCTCTTTCTGTAACTACCTTTTCTTTAGGTTCAAAACGTTTCTAAATCGCTAAGGATTGATCATATTCAAACTTATTTTCAGGATTATCAATATAATGAAAAAAATGCACCAAAACCTGAAAATTTCTGTTTCTGTTTTTGAAGGAAATATCAAAATACTCCACTTCAATATTCTGATATCGTTCTGTCTTTCTCCTGCCTGTCATCCGCTGTCGCCGGTTCCGATTTCCGACTCAGAAACATGATATCTCTCACAATCGGTTTTATCATTTCCGTCTGCCTCCTTCACACAAAAGCAGTCCATCTGCTTCGTCATGATATCACCGCTAAGCCCACGCTATAGAAAAAAGTGTCATGCGAAAGCCTTCCTGAGAAAGCCGCATCCCTGCACAGATGAACCGGATATATTATAACGCTTCCGGGAATTATTTTCCACAGGTAATCTGGATTAATTTCGGTTTTTTTCTGCCAACAACTATTCTTTGCGTATTTCATGCAAATAAATTCATACGCGAATTTGCTTGCAAGGGCATCCTATACGGTCATGGCGAGTTTTAGGTCTCGTAATAGAAGATAAAATACTCCACTATTACTTCAATTCTATTAATCATACTTTATCTTTTTTATATATTATAACTTGCTTCTTTTCTGTTGCATTCATCACAGCAGTCGACACCACAAATTGATAACAATACCTGTACCTCCTTGAAAATTTCTGATTCTAATTTTTAACAACCTACCGACAGTGAAAAAATACCATCTGCAATTTCCAGCTAATTGCCGCAAACTGCCAGAAATAGCCTCAATCCCATTCAATATCTCCCCCCTCCTTGAAAACTGCCTAACGCAGCAAGGCTAATTTCCTGCCAATTATCACGCCTAAAATGCTGCACACCACGCTTAGAACAACATACACTCCACCCTGCACATATAACTTATTTTCAAATAATCCACAGGCTTCCAGCGAAAAGGTAGAGAAGGTTGTAAAACCTCCACAAACTCCTGTTTTCCAAAATAATACCACATTCTGCGAAATATCTTCTCTATCACTTACAGCTCCCACCACAAATCCAATTACAACTGCACCTATTACATTTGTGATTAGCGTCAGAATCGGAAACACCGTTTTTGCCGGAATTAAACTCACCGCATATCTTGCCACCGCTCCTGCTGCACCGCCTAATGCAACCCAAATAAATCCCATTGACTGCCCCTTTCAAATCCTGATGAGTATATTCTATAACATCCCTACGAGAGATAAAAGCCCTAAAATATTTATTACATAAACAAATCTATTTTGGCATTTACCATGTATTCTTATATTTATTCTCATAAACCTATTGTTAACCTTTATTAATTTATAGTTGACATTTTGCTTTTTCTCCTTTATAGTGTTGGTAGAAAGTCTGGAAAAATAAGACAAAACATACTACACGATTCAGGAGGAACGCTATGAAAAAGAAATTAAGCGTAAAAGAAATTGTATGCGGAGGGCTTTTCACCGCACTTGTAGCTGCTGGAGCATTTATACAGGTTCCAGTTCCCGGAATGGATTATTTCACCCTGCAGTTTTTGTTTGTCCTGCTGGCAGGCATGATTCTTGGACGTAAAATGGGGACATTGAGCGTGGGAGTTTATGTATTATTAGGGCTTTGTGGTCTGCCCATTTTTGCCGCAGGCGGTGGAATAGCCTACATATTCCGTCCAAGTTTCGGTTATCTGATGGGATTTATTTTAGCCGCTTTTGTTACTGGTCTTGTTGTCGATAAATCTGGAATCAACGGATACGCAAAATATTTAACGGCTGCTTTTGCAGGCTTTGCAGTAACATATGCCATTGGATTAGTTTACAAGTATATGATGCTGAATTTTTATGTCGGGGATAAGACTGCTTTTGTGATGGTAATTGCAGACTGTTTTCCCCTGGATATGCCTGGTGATATTGTGCTCTGCCTTCTGTCCGCCGGACTTGCAGTTCGCCTTGTGCCGGCATTCAGAAGTATTTTGGGAACAATCACCAAATAAGAAACTGATATCATAGATTTCAAAGAAAAGGATAAGGTTATCAGATAATGGAAAAAGGGATATTTATCACCGGAACCGGAACAGATGTGGGAAAAACTTATGTAACAGCCCTGCTCATAAAACAGTTAAAAGAAACAGGGGTAGATGCTGCATACTATAAAGCAGCTGTCAGCGGAAACCAGAGAGGGGCACAAGGGCTTGTGCCGGGCGATGCGGTTTATGTCAAGCAAATATCCGGTATCTCCCAATCTTTAGACTCTATGGTACCTTATATTTACGAGGAAGCGATTTCCCCTCACCTGGCAGCCAGGCGGGAAGGCTCCCCTGTGGATTTGTCCGTTGTTCAACAAGGATATGATTCTTTGTGCCAGGAATATGATTTTGTTGTGATGGAGGGAAGCGGAGGAATTTTATGCCCACTGCGCCTAGATGAAAAGCAGGAAATTTGGTTAGAAGATATAATCAAAGCATTGAATCTGCCTTGCCTTGTTGTGGCAGATTCAGGGCTGGGTACCATCAATGCAACTTTGCTTACTTTGAAATACCTTAGCAGCAAACATATTATAACAAAGGGAGTAATCCTAAACCATTTTCATCCTGACAATGAGATGGAGCAGGACAACCGCAGGACAATTGCGCGCAAAGGGAAAGTTCCTGTGGTTGCCTGTGTGCCGGAAGGCGCTACCGATATTGGTAAAACCTGTTTTCTATCCAGCATCTCGTCTCATTGATAATTAGTCAAACCTACTTGTCTATTTATGCATCTGCTTTGTTGGATTATCTAGCCGCAATTCTCCATCTCTCATGCGCAGCGCCTCATCAGCCGCCTCTGCCACCTCCATGTCATGAGTGACAATGATGACGCAGTAACCCTTCTCATGCGCAAGGCTGCATAAAATGTCAATGATGTTCTGCGTGTTCGCGCCGTCAAGGTTTCCAGTCGGCTCATCGCCTAATATAATCTTCGCATTCGAGGCAAGGCTCCGCCCTGGGTTTGGCATCCTTGGGGTTCACCCCGCACAACTCCATGGGAAAGCAGACATTTTCCATCACCGTCATCAGCGGGAACAGGTGGAATGCCTGGAATATCATGGAAATGCTCTCACGGCGGTAACGGTCAAGGTCAAGCCCCGCCAGGCTATTGCCGTCAAAGGCGACCTCCCCTTCTGTGGGCAGATCGAGCCCTGCCAGCAGGGAAAGCAGCGTGGACTTCCCGGAACCGGAAGGACCTACAATGGCGTAGACCTTCCCCCCTTCAAATACATGGGAAATTCCGGAAACCGCAGCCCTCTGCGCATTCTTGTATTTATATGTTACATTTTCCAAAGTCAAAGCTGACATATCTTCACTCCTTCACCTGCAAAAGTTCCATTATCCTGTGCCTGGTTATCTGTACCGCTGCTGCAACTGCCCCGCAGACACACCCCAGAAAATACAATGCGTAGCAGACTGCAAGCGTTCCCATGCTCCTTGCAAACACTCCCGGGCTATACAATGCCAATCCACCTGCCACAAGGATAACCCCGACAAGACAAAGCGCTGCCTGCTCCAATATCAGCATACACCGGGCGCGTTTCTTCGTAACGCCCAAAACACGCAGGAATGCCGCTTCCTTTGCCGACTGTAAGATAACAAGAACAGAACCTAATATTCCAATCATTACAGCTGCTGCTACTACAATCGGGAAAATAGACTCCAGAATGTTACAGAGACGTTTCATATCCTCGAGCTTACCAGAATTAATACTGTAAGAAGCCCTTGGGGAATATTGTGCCAAATCAACCTTCTGCTTCTTAGCCAATAATACTTCTAACTCATCCAGTCTTCGATTATCCGACAACTGAAACTCACCGTATTCAATTAGAAATGGCCTCCCATACAGTTCCTCGGCTGCATAGTTTGCCGATGCAAAAATTCCCTCGGCGCTTGCGCTATCTGATTCTATAATTCCCGCAACCGTATAAGGCTGAGTCTGCTCCAACGCCGCTTCCTGCAGTTCTTTCTCTCCCCAATCCTCACTCTCCATCGCAGAATATAGTACATATGACAATAACGAAATTTTGTCTCCTGGGCTTATATCCAACCTTTTTGCCATATTTTTACCGACCAGACAAACCGCACCTGTTCCATTCAGAACAGAGATGTCATATCCATCTGCATAAGACACTTCGTAATCACCCGCCAAGTAATGTTCAAGATTATTCGTGAATGTCATGGGAACACTCTGTTCTAAACCATTTGCATATACAATAAAACTTCCATAATAATAAAAATCATCCAACATGTCTGAGTTTGACAGTTCCCTTATGGATTCGGAAGAAAACTGCAGAACTTTCCCTCTAACAGCAACCGCATCAAATGCCTCACTGTACGTACTCTTTGCCAAGACGAACATTCCAGTTCCCGACAAAAGCACAATTGCCAGAAGCAGAGACACCGCAGTCTTTCCAATTCTCCGCCGCATGTGGCGCAGGATATAGACAGCCACATGGCATAGCGCCCTATAATTCCCACCTAAAGACATTTCCCCTGCATTGGAAAGTTTCGTAACCTCAAATCCTTTAGAATTAGATAATACACAAGTACTATTTGATAACAAAACCTTTTCTTTATTATAAATTTCAATTCCTTTATAAACTTTGTATTTTCGTCTGCCCATCCCCTGCCGCCCTGCAAGCAATTCCATGGGAGGTATTTTTTTTATCCGTCTCAAGAAAACCAGAGCAATGAGCATGGTGAACGCCAACTCTAAAAAGAAACATAGGAAAACTACCCAAACAGGAAGCGCGACATCCGGAACATAACGGTCAGACAAACTTCCTGTCAGCTCTCCAAGCGCCCCTGCCACCGCTTTTGTCGCCTGAAAGAATCCTGCTATACCACCAATTGGCATAGCAACTGACAATACAGTAAACGGCAAGATAACCGTAATTTCGGCTTCCTTTCTCGGTACACCTAACGCTCTCATGATAGCATACTCCTGCCTGTTTCTGCCGATGTAAAGATACACCGCAAGGATTAGCGCAAGTCCTACCCCAATGATATATAGCACAGTCGTTATCAATGACGCTGCCTGTGCGGCCTCAAAGCTATCCTCAATTTCCAGCCAGCCTCCATCTGAAAAAATCAGTCCTACACCCATTTCTTCTGCGGACAACTGTGCTCTTTCCCAGAACGCCCTTATATCGCCAGCATTCTCAATAAGAACACTGTACTCTCCCTTGGCGGTCTCATACTCTACTGGAACTTTTATTGGCAGAAGCGTGGCTGGAACGAAAACTGTGCTTTCCGTGTACATCCATTCACTTGCCGCAACGCGTGTGGCAACGTCATCGAGTATCCTGTATGTACCAACAATTTCAAGTTCTGCCGTATCAACAAAATCAGAAACATTCTGTCTTACTCCAGCCTTTGTACCATTCCATCCAGCCTTTGCTCCATTCCATCCACCTTGGTGGAACAAAACGTTACCTAATTGTATACTGACTCTGTCGCCGATTGACAAACCATAGGTCTCCAAAAAGAATTCATTTACGATACAGGCATCTCTGTCTTCTGCCGTCAGACCACGCCCGCTGGCAATTTCCATGCCGCCTCCATTAAAACTTGGAATGGCTCGCGTATCTGATGTATACACAAGATCATAGGTATATACACTCTGGTTAACTGCGTTAGTCATTTCCTTAAAAAATGAAAACTCATCTGTCCCAAGGTAATCCTCACCAAGCCCCTCAACCACGCAAAAAAATTCTTTACCACCATACATCATAAGCTCATTAGAGCCCCCTGCTATAACAAGACAGCGAGTTCCTTTCTTAATCCCTTCATAAAATTCCCTGGGATTATTCTCCACGTTTGTATCAACCAAGTCAACCTTAACCCTGACCTGCGCCTCCAATTCTCTTTCACTAGCAAGTACTGTAACGTCATCAAATAGCAACCATATGGAATCTCCCGTATATGTGCCTGAGCCTGAATTTATCTCATTTTCTTCATATCCAGCATAATTTCCTTCTATTACACATCTCGCAATATTCACATCTTTGTTATATAGGCGCTCATAATCTTCCACCAACCCGGCCGTCATGTATCGCGTATCAGCCAGCGTGGCTCCTGGTAAAGATGAAAATTCTTCTAACTGTTCATTAGATGGCCAAGGGCTATCTTCCACTTCATACTCCTTTGCGTACGCTATGAACGAACTGAACTGTTTCCACACAGCGATATTTTGCACTGTGTTGTCCAATGCGGCTACCCCATAGCAGGAATCCTTGATTCTTGCCGCTTCTCGCGCTGTGATAATGTAGTCCGCCACATGTGAAAACAATGCAAATGATGCTGCAGCAAGCAAGAGGAATGTCAGCAGCGTTTTCAAAGGGGAACGCAGTAATGTTTTGAGGGCAAGGGACTTTCTCATAGGTACACCTCCTCGGGCTGTTGTTTCAGTTTTATTTAGTTTTAGTGCGTATGGAAAAGTATGTCAATAAAAGAGGCTCCTATATTAATAAAAATTGCTATAACAATATTTTTACCAATAAGGAGCCTTGATTGTTAAATGACAAAATAGGATAGGATATGTTATCCTCTTACTCTGACATGTGCAAGATTATACAACGTATTACTGGGGGGATGCCGCCTAATAAAATCTTTGTGTACAGAAAGTACCGCCTCCACTGCAATTTCTACAAGGGTCATAACAATTACATCCACAAGCCATTGCTTCCAACGTATCCATGCAGGAACTCCTGCTCTTATTAAATTTTTTATTCGACCTATACTCCCCACTTCTTCCGTTGTATTCTGTATCAGAGTAGCTTCTTTTCTAACTGTAAGAGAACAAACACAATGCTTAAAAAATACAAAACATATTATGTCATCCTCTGCTTCTACCAATGGCGTAGGTAGATGCACTTTTTGCATCACGTACTGCAAAACCACCATGATAATTGTGTTCTTCAACATAAAAAGAACCGCCGCCGCTGCAATTTGCACAGGGGTCAGAACAACTACAAACACATTTACAAACCATTGCTTCCAACGTATCCATGCGGAAACTCCTGCTTTTGATTAACTTTTTATTCATGCCATACTCCTCCTATCTCAAAATTTGAAATTTGTCAATATATCTCCCGATATATTTTGTAA
>CAJUHY010000083.1 GCA_910585895.1 uncultured Lachnospiraceae bacterium | reverse complement strand
GCCTCAAAGAGGTCAAGCTCTGAATTCTCCTCAATCTCCACACCCAGGTTATAGAGCTGCTTAATCGGTGCGTTACATGCCAAAAAGTCCTGTGGTCTTGGTCCAAAAGATATGATTTTCAGATTATGCAAACCAATAATGGCTCTCGCAATAGGTTCAAATTCATGAATCATGTCCGCACATTCCTCTGCTGTCCCTACAGGATATTCGGGAATATATGCTTTGAGGTTGCGCAGTTTCAGGTTATAACTGGCATTGAGCACACCGCAGTACGCGTCTCCCCTTCCCTGTATCAGGTTATCTCCAGTCTCCTCCGCTGCAGCCACTACCATTGCCGGACCATCAAATTCTTTAATCAATAAAGTCTCAGAAGATTCCGGTCCAAAATTACCAAGATAGACTACCAGCGCATTACAGCCAGCTGCTTTCACATCTGCCAACGCTTTGCGCATATGTACCTCATTCTCTACGCAGACAGGACACTCATAGATGTCCCCATATTTCTCCTGATACGCTTTGACCAGGGCTTTTCTCCTGTTTTCGGAAAGCGTCATGGGAAAGCAGTCCCTGCTCACCGCTACGATTCCAAGTTTCTCTTTAGGCATGTTGTTCATAATACTTCTTCTCCTTCCATTGATTTATATATTTGAAGCCTGCCTGCTATTCCGCTATTTTAACTGCTGAAAAAGCTGTCGGCACGCCGGATATATTTTCCGAAACTGCTGATAACGTTTTTCATATAGAGCTGTAAGTTCCGGCTCAGGTTCTATGACTTCTTTTACTTTTACAATTTTCTGCGCCGCCTCTTCCACGGATTGATATTCCCCACATGACACTGCCGCCAACATGGCTCCGCCCATGGATGGACCTTCCTCATTTTCCGGCACGTCCACGCGGATGCCTAAGACATTTGCCAAAATCTTTTTCCAGATAGGGCTCTTAGCGCCTCCGCCGCAGATTTTAGTATGTGTAATCTCAATTCCCAGCGCTTTCGCTACCTCTAAAGAATCGCGCAGCGCGAACGCCACCCCCTCCAAAACTGCCTGCGTCATGTCTGCCCTGGTGGTATCCATTGTCAGACCGATAAATGTTCCACGGGCATCCGGGTCATTGTGCGGAGAGCGTTCTCCCATCAGATACGGCAGAAAGTAGACATGGTTCTCACCCAGCGCCTTCATCTCCTGCTGCTCCTTATTATATTCTTTCGTGCCGATAATCTCATCCATCCACCATTTATTACAGGAGGCTGCGCTGAGCATACATCCCATCAGATGGTAACTCCCATCTGCATGGTCGAATGAATGAAGGGCATTATTTGCATCCACGCCAAATCTGTCCGTAGAAATAAATACTGTTCCGCTTGTTCCCAGAGAAATGTTGCAGGTCCCATCCCCTACGGTTCCAGTACCTACTGCAGCCGCCGCATTATCCCCGGCTCCCGCTGCAATCACCGTCTTCTCTGAAATGCCAAGCTCGCCGGCAAGTTCCGGCTTCAAGGTACCCACAGTTTCGTAACTTTCAAATACTTTGGGCAGCCATTCCTGGCGAATGCCGCAAATAGTGCACATTTCCTGCGACCAGCAGCGGTTTTTAACATCAAAGAACAACGTACCGGAAGCATCTGAAACATCACTGCTGTGAACGCCGCTCAGACGGTACGCAAGATAATCTTTCGGCAGCATTATCTTTCGTATCCTGGCAAAATTCTCTGGCTCATATTTCTTTATCCACAGCGCCTTGGGGGCCGTAAACCCTGCAAAAGAAATATTCGCTGTACACTCCGACAGCTTCTCTTTGCCAATCACTTCGTTTAAATATGCTGATTCCTCAGCCGTCCGCCCATCATTCCACAAAATAGCCGGGCGGATGACCTCATCCTTATCATCCAGTATAACCAGACCATGCATCTGCCCACCGAAACTGATTCCAGCTACCTGCGATTTATCACTGTCCTGCAGAAGTTCCTGTATCCCTGCCATCGTTTCCCTGTACCAGTCCTCAGGATTCTGCTGAGACCAGCCGGGCTTGGGGAAACTGATGGGATACTCCCGATTGACAATCTTTAAAATTTTCCCATCCCCCTGCATGAGCAAGAGCTTAACCGCCGATGTTCCAAGATCAATTCCTATATAGTTCATGAACGACTCCTTTCGTGACTTTGTTTGTGTGCACGTGCACGGTTCTTATTTATTATAATCCCTTTATTCAAATTTTACAACTGTTTTCCATATTATCCCACATTTTTATTTATATTTTACAACAGATAGCTGCCTTATTTGTGCACTTTTTTAGCAGTATCTTCATTTTATTTCAAACAGCCACATCCCGCGCATATGACGGTTAAAAATCCTCATTATGCACAACTGCTGCTGTCTGTGTACAATTACCAAACACCTTTTGGTCTCTAATATAGCCACAGAACAAGCAAATTCAAATCAAGATATATTGGCAGACCTATTTGACTTATACTTTAAAGCAAATTATAATATTGATAATTGATTTTCATTGGAGGTTTTCTATGGCAACTATGAAAGAAATCGCCGCTTTGTCCGGCGTCTCAAGAGGTACGGTCGACAGGGTCTTAAACCATCGTGGTTCTGTCAATCCTGATACGGCTGCGCGAGTATTGGAAATTGCAAGAAAACTGAACTATCAGCCTAACAAGGCCGGTCTGATGCTTGCTGCCCAAAAGAGAAACCTCAAGATTGGCGTTATCCTGTTCCAGGACTCAAATCCATTTTTTCAGGAAGTGCTTAAAGGCGTCCATGCCAAAGCAGATGAGCTGTCTGGTTACAACTGCCAGGTACTGGTACGGCAAGTATCTTTTGATGAGTATTGCCAGAAAAATGCTATAGAGGAACTAGAACGTGAAGGCATCCATGGACTTGCCATATCTCCCTTCAACGCCCCCTCCATTGCTGCAGAAATCAACAGGCTTTATGATAGGGGTATCCCGGTAATCACAACCAATACGGACATTTCCTCCAAGCGTCTGGCATATGTAGGAAGCAATTATTTTCTTTCCGGGCAGACTGCCGCCGGTCTGCTGGGACGCATGACCTTTGGAAACGTCATTGTGGGAATTATCACCGGCTCATCCCATATCCTCTGCCATACAGACAGAATTGCAGGTTTTCGGGAAACTATTGAAAATTATTATCCCCATGTGCAGATAATAGATGATATTGTGGAAAATCACGATAACGAAGAGGAAAGTTACCGCAAAGTAAAAGAACTGCTGCAAAACCATCCTGAACTCAACGCCTTATACTTTACGGCTGCTGGGGTTTATGGCGGCTGCCGCGCAGTTTTAGCTCTTGGTCTCTGTGAAAAGATAAAAATTTTTACATACGACAATGTGGCGACCACAAGAGAACTCATTTGCCAGGGCATTATCACAGCAACAATCTGCCAGCAGCCCTTTCAGCAAGGCTACCGCCCCTTAGAACTGCTCTCCCGGTACTTGCTGGAAGGAATTCTGCCGGAAGAAGAGTTTCTGTACGTGCCAACCGACATCCGTATCCGGGAAAATTTATAGTAAAAAACAATTCCTTTGAGTTCCCCATTTATTTATTTTACCTGATATTTTCGTACCAAAAGGTCTTGCTGCCCCTGGCAGTATAGACATCTTGCACAAAAAGCGCTATGGAAAGCTAGCTTTCCATAGCGCTTTTATGTGCAAAGTGTTTCCATCATTTTTTGATGGAAACCTTTTGGTACTATGAATTACAAAATGGGGAAACACAAAACAATTCCCCCTTTACAAATCCCCCTTACCATGTTATATTAGACAAATCACAACTCATTTGTGATTTCTGATTGGCATTCTTACCCCTAAAAGGGGGAATCATATGTCAGTAAAAAGCAAATTCTTACGCACAGCGATTGCTGCATCCTGCATGGTATCCATGCTGTTACTATCTATTATTCAGCCTGTCAAGGCGTATGCCGCGTCTGATATTGGATTCGTAATCTTAAAT
This sequence comes from uncultured Lachnospiraceae bacterium, assembly GCA_910585895.1. Taxonomy (GTDB): domain Bacteria; phylum Bacillota; class Clostridia; order Lachnospirales; family Lachnospiraceae; genus Petralouisia. The sequence continues at coordinate 4,246 of CAJUHY010000083.1, read as the reverse complement.
ACTTATTCTAGGACTATGGATATCGGCGACGAATTCTATCTTCTCGCATTCACCTCCAATGGGAAAAAGCCGACTTTCAAATCAAGCAACAGCAAAATTGCCTCGGTCAATACCTATGGGAAAATCACGGCAAAGAAATCCGGAACAACAAAGATTACAGCTAAAATCAAGAATGGTGAGGCCAGCTGCTCGATTAAGGTAACAAAGACCTCCATCCAATTAAGCGCCAAAAATATCTCCTTGGAAAACGGCTGCACTGCTAAACTGACGGGCAAAACTTCAAACGGTCATCCCATCACCTACCGCTGTGACAAAAAGAGCATCGCCACTATAGATGAGAAGGGCAATATCACAGCCAAAAAACCTGGCAGTGCAACAATTACTGCCAAGGCAGATCAGACCACGGCAACCTGCAAGGTGACAGTACGAAAGCCAACCGTCAGCCTCAGCAGACGTTCTGCCGCTCTCTACCGCAGGCAAACAATACGCCTGTTTGTCCAATCTACATCTAAAAGCAGCCCCAAATGGAAAAGCAACAAGAAAAGTGTCGCCACCGTGAACGAACACGGTGTGGTGACAGCCGTTAAAAACGGTATCGCCACAATTACTGTATCTGTGGACGGCGTCAGCCGAAGTTGTGAAATAACGGTAAAAAAACCAACGGTCAAGTTTGAGACAAAAGAACTCACACTTGCCGTCGGCAAAAAGAAAACTGTTCAGGTCACTGTTTCATCTGGTAATAAACCTGCCTTCTCCAGTTCCAACACCTGTATTGCCACAGTAGATGAAAACGGAACAATCACTGCCCACGATGTGGGCAAGGCATTCATTTATGCCACGGAAGACGGCACAAAAAGCCGGATGCGCGTAATTATCAAATAGTCTGACAGGCAAAACAGACACTCTGATACAGGCAAACTATTACCAGCGCCAGACCGCACATATAACCGTAACCAACCTAACACACAAACCAGGGTAAGAATGCCAACAAATCAGAATCATTGCACATTACTTTACCGCCTCCACTCTTTTTTGAATTTCCAGGTTGAGCTGATTTACATATGCTTCCACATCCACATTATCCTCATAATCCTGCATATAGTCTGCCCAGTTCTGCTCAAATTCCTGCTCAGAAGACATAATGATTTGGGGGAGCCACAGACGCTTCACCCGCTCCATCTCTGCCCTTGCCTGCCCATAATCGCTGTCGTCCGGCCAGTCAGCGACACAGGAATAGAGCGGAAACCACGGACTGCCCACAATCTCCTCTCCCAGAAATTCTTTCCAGGTCTGGAATCCATACGCATCCAGAACTTTCTTATCATACTCAGAAAGCTTTTCATAATATTCTCCAGGCTGCTCTGCCGGACGCGCAGTATTTATTCCGTCCGCAAGCATCCCCTCATATGCCGGAAAATATGTATAATCACAGCTGTTCTCTTTCATGTAATCGCCGTTTCCCCAATTTTCCCGCTGTTTTTGTGTACGATAAAAGAGCCCATGTTCATCAACCTCATAATCAATGCCTTCCTGCCCCCAATAACGCAATGTCATAAGCTCCGGCGACAGAAGGTCATTCAGGAACTGCAGGGCGCCTTCCACATCCTCACAGTCCACAGAAATCCCTAACCCTGCGCCAATATTTATATTGGGCTCCGTACAGTTATATTTCCCCTCAATCTGTTCATTTGCTGTGATGGCAAGCGGAACGTAAGTCCTGTCCTCGCGGCCATAGGCATAGAGGGTGCTCTGTGCATCCATAATCTGCCAATACTGATCCACAAACCCCAATACATTTCCAGTAGAAATCTTATCAATATACTGGCTGTAGGAGAGCGTAAACGTCTCAGGGTCTATTACGCCCCTGGAGTACATCTGGCTAAGCTTCTGATAATACTGCTTTGCCTCCGGAATTGTATCATACACTGCGGCTTTCTGCGTATCGGGGTCCACAATGGCACAACCCTCGTTGGGATAACCCGCCAGAAACATTGCTGGATTTTCCAGACAGAAATACCGCCAATCATCACATAATATCTCAAAACCTATATTGGGTTTGCCGTCCGACTGCGGATTTTCCTCTAAATAGGAAGTAATCAACGCAAAATATTCGTCCAGCGTCTTCACCTGCGGAAATCCTGCCCATTCCAAGACTCGTTTCTGAATCCAAAATGATTCTCCGGAAAACATGGTCTGCGTATTATGCCCCTGAACCACGCCAAACGGCGGAATATAATATATATGTCCATCGTCCTTGCGCAGAGACTCCCATTGCCAAGGCTTCAGGTAAGCATACAAATCAGGATAGTCTTGCAGATAATCTTCCAGCGGAATCAAGGCTCCGGCCTCAATCAACTTGTTGGAGGCATCTGCGCCATTGATAAAGTCTGGATACTCTCCATTTTGAATCATTATCCCAATCTTCTCTTCCGGGGTCTGCCCACCCAAAAACTCTACCTGGGCGCTTGCTCCGCTGCATTCCGCAATCTTCTCTTTGATGCGCGTATCCTCCACGTGATTCTCCCCCGGCACTGCCATAAAGGCAGTAAATACTTTCCGCTGCTGACCTCTGCCTATACGGAAAGACTGACAGGCAAGCCCCAAAAATACCGCTGCCAGAACCAGCGTTCCTGCCATCCATAATTTCTTATTCCTCATGCCCTACCTCGCTTTCTGTTATCCTGTTGCGGATACGGTACTGATTCGGCGTCATGTTATGCAGCTGCACAAACTTGTTGATAAAATACTCAGCCTTACCAAACCCCACCGCCTCCGCAATGGCATAAATCCTCAAATTCGTACCTAACAGAAGCTCCTCTGCCTTCTCCATCCGCAGGTTATTCAGATAATCACGAAACGACATTCCATACTTCTTCTTGTAAAGCTGACCCAAATAGACATTATTCACATAAAACAGCTCTCCCAGAGATTTGAGGCTCATTTTCTCCATATAATTTTTCTGGACATAGGCATCCACTCTGTCCAGCACTTTTCGAGATTCCTGGGTGCGTACCTGCGCCAGATATCCGGCATAATCAGAGAAGAAACCTGTAATTTCTTCGGTACTGCCTGCCAACACCATTTTATTAAATGATTCTTTGCCGATATACTCTAAAATTTCCTGCTGATTTGTCTCATCGTCAAATTCCTGCACCATTTCCATAAGCTGGTATAAAATATGATATATGCTGGCATTTACCATTTCCAGATTCATGTCACTGCTGCGAATCTGCGCAAAAATCTGTTCTGCACTCGCCTCAATCTCCGAAACCTGGTCATTTTTTACTGCCTCTAAGAGCCTGTCCACATCCTCCTGACGAATTCCCATAGAAAATTTCCGATGACGGAAGTCCTCATAATTCCTGACCTGGGATTCCTCCTGTGCCAGCCCATGAAGACAGCGTGCTACCCGAATGGAAAAAAAGGATTGCGATAACTGCTCAAATGTCCGGGCTGTCTGTCCCGCATATACCTGAATCGGACAAGAAAAGCGCTGAGCCACACGCTTCTGTAAATATTCCAGATATTCCTCGTCACTGTCATACTCCTCTTCATACATTGTCCGTCCCAAGAGCAATCCTGCCCCAAAAGACTCTTCCTCTGTTTCCATCATGGGAACTACATGATATGCAAACTCCCCCGCCAGCCCTTTCAAATACTGCACCAACTCTCTTTGCTGCTCTATCCGTCCACTCCTGTCAAGAGCTGCGAATTCCTTATGGTTCTTATCAAACTCAAAACTAACGTACCGCTCCAGTCCCTCTTCGCAGAGATATCTCTTAATCTGTCTCACATTTTCCTCAGAATATTTGCCAGTAAGAACCATTGCCAAATGATAATCGTATTTGTCTCGCTGCTCTTTCTGCTGATACTGGTATTCCTGGTTCACTTTTTTTAATATACCAATCAATTCTTCTTCCTGTACCGGCTTCAACATGTAATCCATCACATCTAATTGCAATGCTTTCCTTGCATACTGGAACTCTGCATATCCGGTAAGGATTACGAAACGAACCGGTCGGTAAATATTGCGCCGTACATAAGAAATCAGCTCCATTCCGGTCATCCCGGGCATACGGATATCCACGAACACCAAATCAATATCCGTTTCCTCCAATATGCGTATGGCTTCCATTCCATTCTCTGCCTCCGCCATAATCTGGCAGCCATATTTCTCCCAGTCCACGAGATACCTTAACCCCTGGCGTATAAACTGCTCATCATCTACCAACAATACTTTAATCAT
>CAJUHY010000082.1 GCA_910585895.1 uncultured Lachnospiraceae bacterium | reverse complement strand
GGCGGGAGGATGAAAAGCTGAAGGATTTACAGACAGCGCAGACTTCGATATACGAGCAATATGTATTTAAAGAGAAGAGCAAAGCTGATTATATAGAGGGAAAGAGAGAACTGCAGAAACAGGAAGAGAATTATAAGGATTTATCAGATGGTTTAGAGAAGCGCATAAAAATGTTGCAGGAAATGCTTTCAGAATCAGGGGCAGATGTATATGAATACCTACAGAACCATAGTTTTACGAAGCTTACCCGGGAAGTGGTGGATAAATTTGTAAAAAGGATTGTGGTTTATGATGAACGGAATTTAGAGGTGGAATGGAAATTTTCAGAGGATTTGCCAGAGGAGGTTCGAGAATATCAGCTTGCACATCTGCAACACCAGATAAGAGGTAAACTTGACAATACTGTGACACACGCTGTATGAAATCGAGAGTTTTTTACGAGAGTATGGTAGTTTGAATGAAAAAGTTGAAAAAACTTATTTGCACATTCTTGACACGGAAGGGAGTCGTGGAGGGCAATGACCCCTATCTGTATGGGGAGAAAGTGAAAGCGTATCTGATAAGAGGAGCAAAGCATCTGCCGATAATGCCGGAGTATCCGAACCAGGCTCTGGGATGGGGTGTGCTGTGTCTTAGGGATAGCTTGCCGGGATGACAATGAACGAGTATTTAATGTCACGGATTTTTGGCACATTATGTAAAAAACTAAATATATACAGCAAATTTTTGTAAAAAACCTATAGTTTTTGGGGGTGAAAAAGATAATATAACATATTATAATAAATTATCTATAAAATTAGGGAGACTGGAGAGATTTTGATAATGAAGTTTCTGCGGTCTCTCATAATGAAAGGAGTAAATTGTGAAGAGAGTAATGAGGAATGGATGGAAGCGCGTATGTGCTGCAATTCTGGCGGCGGCAATGACATTGACGATGCTTCCGGTGGATGTGCAGGCAGCGGATGGGAAGAAAGAATTTTACAGAAATGGTTTTGAAGACGGTGAATATCAGGGGATTATGGGACGCGGAGCCCAAATTGAAGTCTCTACTTCGGTACATCATGATGTAGGCAATAACAGTCTGTCAGTCAAAGAACGTTCTGCGACATGGCACGGCATTCAGCTGCCGCTCGTGAAATATGTGATATCAGGGAATACATATGATTTCAAAGTTTATGTAAAGCAGGACTCGGGTTCGGGGCAGATAATCGACATGGGGATACAGTATAAGGATGCCAGCAGCAACACGCAGTATCCTACGGTAAAGAGTTCTAACTGTGTGAGCGGTGAGTGGACGGAACTGAGCGGTTCTTTTACCGTTCCGGAAACTGCCGATGAAATTTCCCTGTTTCTTCAGTGTTCCTCGTCCGAGACGGCGGAATTCTATGTAGATGATTTGTCGATTTCTGGTATTCCGCAAGAAATTAAAGAATTTAAGCCGGAGGAAGAGCTTTATAAGCAAATGGTTGGGCAGGGCGTTTTCTCCACTGGCAACAATGCGCGCATAAAGGCGGCGCTTCAAAAAGCGCGTGAAGGAAAGGACGTGTCGCTGGCTTATATCGGAGGTTCCATCACAGAGGGCGGCGGCTACAATCCCAATTCCGCATGTTATGCGGAAGTCTCTGCAACTGCTTTTGCTAAGAAATATGGCGTAAATGAAGGGCAGAATGTTCATTTTATCAATGCAGGCATGAGCGGCACCTCATCAGATATCGGTATTATCCGTTATGGGCGCGATGTGGTAGATCGCCTGCCCAAAGGCAGCAATCATCCAGACATTTTATTTATTGAGTTTGCAGTAAATGATGCCGGCTGTGAATCAAAAGGCGGCGCATATGAAGGTCTGATTCGCCAGGCATTGAAATCCGGTTCAGCAGTTGTTCTGGTATTTTCCGTATTTAACAACTTGAACCGCGTAGAGGAGATGAATTACCGCAAATATGGTGTAAAGTATGATTTGCCCATGATTAGTATGGCAGACGCTATCAAAGACGTTTATCAGAGCGATGGTTTTTATGACTGGTTTTACAACGATACGCTTCATCCAAATGCCAATGGGTACAAACTCATGGCGGATTGCATTCTTGAACTGATGGATCGTGTGGATAAAGAGGAAGCCGAGGCTGATAATATAACAAATGTGGATTCCATCGAAGCGGTAACATCTTCTTCCTTTGAAGGGATAAAGATGATTGATTCGACCACAACAGCGGGTTCTGATTCGGCAATCAGCGCTATCGATGCCGGCGGATTTAGCAGCAATGACAGCAATGTACCGACATATCAGTATAAATATAATGGAAAAGATGGAGAAAAGTGGTTTCCGAATAACTGGATGCACGATGAGGGCGGCGCGGCTGCTCCGCTGACAATTGAAGTCAATTGCCAGACATTTATGCTCGTATATAAAGAAACAAGCGAGAGTGCGTATGGTGCTGCAGACTTATATGTGGATGGCGTGAAAAAGTCTACGCTGAGTTGTTTTAATCAATCAGGTTGGAATAATGGAAAAGTATGCATTGCCTTGCAGGAAGAAGAGTCTGCCAAGCACAAAATTGAATTGAAAATGGCGGCGGGAGATGAAGCGAAGAAGTTTACATTGTACGCGATTGGCTATCAGACAGAAGAGGCAGCGGTGGATCAGGCGGTAGTGAATGTGGTAACGCTGATTAATGCCATTGGCGAAGTGGTTTATAATGACGCCAGCAAGCAAAAAATCGCTGCTGCGAGGGAAGCTTACGACAAGCTGACAGACAATCAGAAGACTCTTGTGGAAAATTATAAAGTATTGACGGATGCGGAGGCAAAATATAAGAGCCTTGCACCTTCGGGACCTTCAACACCTCCAACGCCCTCAGAAAAAACAAGTATCGCAAAGGCTGCTGTCAATAGAATTGGGAATCAGTACTATACAGGCAAAGCGATAGAGCCGTCTCTTGCGCTAACGTACGCGGGCAGCAGCTTAAAGATTAACGAGGACTATACGGTAAGTTACGAAAATAACAAAAATATCGGGACAGCGACTGTAAAAATCACTGGAAAGGGGAATTATACAGGGGAAGTCTCCGTGACATTCCAGATTACTGTCAGGAAGAATGCAGTCTACACTGTCGGAAATTATAAATACAAGATTACCACTGCCAAGACGGATGGGAAAGGCACGGTTTCTTTAAGCGGTGTCAAGAGCAAAAACAGCAAGAGTATCAAGATGACAGATACAGTAAATATTGGAGGTAAGAAGTTCCTTGTTACATCCATAGGCAACAGTGCATTTTCGGGATGCGGCAAAGCCACAAGCGCGACGATTGGGAAGAATGTTACCAAGATTGGCTCGAAGGCATTTTACAATTGCAGGAAGCTGAAAAAGATAACTGTTAAGGGTACGAAGCTGAAATCGGTAGGTGCGAAGGCATTTAAGGGCATTCACAAGAAAGCCACCATCAAAGTGCCGAAGAGCAAATTGAAAGCCTATAAGAAATTAATGAAACAGAAAGGGCAGGCATCTAGCGTTAAGATTAAGAAATAGAAGAATCGTGTGAAAGAATTTAGCAGGGGTTGGTCAGTGCCAGCCCCTGTTTCATTATTGCAAATTATCTATATCATATGGTATAATTTCCAAGGAAAAATTTGACATAAAGGATGGGAGACATATGAGAAAAAGAATATGCGGATTTCTTCTGGGTATTCTATCTGCCGCAGCGCTTACGGGATGTGGTCTGGCAGAGAATCCAGATTTGACAGAGAAAACGGATTTGGAGAATACAGAATCTCCAAAAGTCGAACTGGTTGTCTGGGGAGCCGAGGAGGACACAGAGCTGATGAAACAGATTATCCAGAGTTTTCAAATGAAATATCAGGGAGAGGCGGATTTCCAGATTTCATATGAGGCACAGGGAGAATCCCAGTGTAAAGACGCGCTGATTGGCGGATTGGAGGATGGCGCGGATGTATTCAGTTTTGCTGACGACCAGTTAAATACTTTGGCCGCTGCCGGAGCATTAGACCCGATAGAGAATGCGGATGAAATCAGCAGCAGAAATCTTTCAAGTGCGGTAGAGGCAGCTACGGTAGACAATCAGCTATATGCATATCCATTGACAGCAGATAATGGATATTTTCTATATTATAACAAGCAATATATTACAGAAGAACAGGTTAAGACGCTGGAGGGTATCTTAGAAGCTGCGGCTGCAAACAAGAAATTATTTACCATGGACTGGTCTTCTGCATGGTATGTATATTCGTTCTTTGGAAATACAGGTCTTGAAGTTGGGCTTAACGATGATGGAATTACGAACCACTGTACATGGAATCAAACGGATGGGGATATCAAAGGGATTGATGTGGCTCAGGCAATGCTCGAGATTGCGAAAAACCCGGGATTTGCCAGTTGTACAGATGAAGAATTTCTCAATGGGGTAAGGAATGGCTCGGTGATAGCGGGCGTCAGCGGAGTCTGGAATTCAGTTGCAGTAAAAGAAGCCTGGGGAGAGAATACCGGGGCCGCCAAGCTGCCTACTTATAGCTGCAGCGGCCGTCAGGTGCAGATGGCTTCCTTTTCTGGCTGTAAACTGGTCGGTGTAAATGCTTATTCCGAACATCCTCAATGGGCAGCCAAGCTTGCGGAATGGATTACAAATGAACAGAATCAACAGCTGCGTTTTGAAATGCGCGGGCAGGGGCCATCAAACCTTGCGGTTGCAGATTCCGATGAGATAAGGCAATCACCGGCTATCACAGCGCTTATAGAGCAGTCAGAATTCTCTCAGCTTCAGCGGGTAGGCGGCAATTTTTGGGATCCTGTCACTAAGTTTACAGAAAATATTTTGGCAGGAAATCCTTCGGGCCAGAGTCTGCAGGAGCAGTTAGACGAGATGGTAGAAGGGATATCTGCAAGATAGAAACATGTGCTGAAAGGATATGAATATAAGATGAGGAAAAAATTTACTATACAACAACGTCTGATACTTCCGATTATCCTGCTGGGAGTTGTAGCATTGATTTCAAGTGCTCTGTCAGTTTTCAATATTAACAATGTTAATTCAAATGCTTCAAATATTGTAGATAATTATATGGTAGGGTCAGAAACATTGCAGAACATACGTCACACGACCATAAATATCCATAAGATGGCGTTGTCCCATATTGTCGCAACAGATTATAAAACCATGATTACTGTTGTAGCGCAGATGAAAGAGGAAGAAGAAAAACTGGAAACATATTTGAAAGAATATGAAAGTTATATTTCGGAAGAAGAAAAAGCAATCTATGCGCAGCTTTTGGAGAACTATAACTCTTTTAAGCATTCTCTGGTCTATCTTGTTTGTGCGAGTGCGGACAGTAAGACACAGGATGCCTATGCCTATGCCAATGGGGATGTTGCCCGCTTCGGATCTGCCATAGCGGCCAATACCGATGAATTGTATGAAGCTGTAAGCGAAAGAACAGCCAGTGCAAGGCAGAAGCTTTTGTCCGTATATATTGTTTCGCTTATCATCGGCGCGGTGTCTATTGCAGCATGCCTGATATTAGTAATTGCAGCTGTTCGTATCATTAAAAAATACGTGATAACACCAATCAAAGGTACGGTAGGCACACTTCAGGGAAGTTCGCAGAAGCTTGACGAGGTGACAGGTGAAGTGCTGAAACATACCCGCACATCGGGAACAAGCGCCAGAGGTCTTTCGGAACTCGCAGGTTCTCTGTCTGCAACAATTCAGAAAGTAGCTAATAATGCAGCAATTATTAACAGCAGCGCTACGGGCATCAAAGCAGATGTACATGATATGGCAGAAGAATGTAACGCCATTACGGATTATTCCGCCGCCATGAAAATACGGGCGAATGAGATGGAGGCAGCGGCACAGTCCAACACAGAGCTGATTCAAAGGAAAGCAGCCGATATTTTGGAAGTGCTTGAAGGGGCAATTGAAAACAGTAAGAGTGTAGACCAGGTAGATAAATTGACAAAAGATATAGTGACAATTGCCTCGAAGACAAATTTGATTGCACTTAACGCGTCTGTAGAAGCCATGCGCGCAGGTGAAGCTGGAAAAAGTTTTGCTGTCGTAGCAGCTGAAATACAATCCCTGGCGAACTCCTGTAGTGAAACTGCCGGGCGTATTCAGGAGGTTAATCAGGTTGTTACCAGCGCAGTACATAATCTCTCCAGACATTCCCAGGACATGGCAGACTATATGAACGAGACGGTTTTGACGGAATTTCAGGAGTTTGTTCGTTCCGGCAGACAGTACAAAGAGGATGCCGATTATGTAAAGGAAATGATTGATGCATTTAACAGCAGAACCGACCGCCTGAGAAATTCTATGGTTGAGATAGCGGATTCTATTGAAAGCATTACAAAGGCAATTGATGGGGGAGCCAATGGGATTAATGGAGTTGCAGACAGCACCAAGAGCCTGGTTGCTGATATGTCAGATATTACGGGACGTATGGACACAAATCGGGAGATTGTAGAAGAACTGAAAAAACAGATGGAAGTGTTTGCAGATTTTTAAGTAGGAGATAAATGATATGGGTATAAAGGAGAGAAAAACCAAGGTATTTGTGAGCCATTCGTCTGGCGATGTGGGTTATGTCAAAGCGATTGTGGAATTGTTGGAAGACATTGGGCTGGGCGAAGGAGAAATTTTCTGCAGTTCTGTGGATGCGTATAAGATTCCGCTTGGCAAAAGTATTTATGATTATTTGGCAGAGCAGTTCCAGAATTACAATCTGCATGTCCTTTTCGTCCTCTCAAAGAATTATTATGACAGTGTGGCAAGTCTGAATGAGATGGGAGCGGCATGGGTATTGAAACACAGATATGATGCAATTCTGCTGCCAGGTATGCAGTTTGAGGACGTAAGGGGCTGTATTGACAAGAACCAGATAAGCATTAAGCTGGACAGCGAAGAAGGGGAATTGCACCACAGGCTCAATGAGTTCCAGAAAACGGTGGTGGAGGAATTTTCTAAGCCGCCCATGAATATGAGTAAGTGGGAACGGAACAGGGCGGAATTTCTGCACAAGGTGAGAGCGCTTATGGCAGACAATGCTAAAGCAGAAACAGCAGCGGAGACGGATAAAGAGTCTGAGGGATTCCTCAGCCTTGAGGCGGCGGTTTTGCTGGCTTATGCCTCGGAGGACCAGGGTGTAATTATAGTGATACGCGATATCTTAGGAACCCATGTGCAGGCAGGTATGTGGGATTTTATAGGTGAAAAGGCTTCTGCCCGCACAGTTGCAAAGTGGGAGGCGGCGGTTGAGGAACTGCTTCGCCTGGCTTTGATAAAACGCACAGGCAGAAGGGACCGGATTTATGGCGTTACCCATCGTGGATACGAGGCGGCTGACGTCATTAAGAAAAAGCTGGATTTTAAGGAGACGGAGTCTCCTGATACATACTTGGGGAGTAAAATATGTTAAATGAACAAGAAGAACGAACGGTATCTGATGCCAAATCGGAGAACAAAGACACAGAGGAAAGCAGGGAGGAACAAAAAAACTCGTCTCGAAATGTGATGGAAGAAAATAAATCAGCTGGAGAAGATGAATCAGATGTTGATTCTATCGAAAAAATATCGGAATATGCCAGAGAGCAGTCGGATAAGGCGAATGTTTATATTCAGTACAGGATTTACAATAATCATGGAGTGATGGCTGGCGATGACGCCCAATTTGAGAGCATTCATGTGAGCAATGGCACATCAGGTCAAAGAACCTGGACAGGAAGCGTGTTTGAAGATAAGGGCGGACTGTCCAGGTGGCTTGCGGATCATTATGCTTCCTATGCCATGGCTTTGATGGTTGCTGCGGCAGCTTTTGATTCTTTGCCCTATACTTGGGTAATTGAGGCTGCCGAGCGGCTTTACGGGTCTTTTGAACATTCGGAAGAAACAGATAATGTCTATGCCCAGGAGGAAATATTGCAGCAGTTTGGGGCGGAAATATGTAAAGGTGAGATGAATACTTACATAGGAATCACATCCATAGACATTGTACATTTTACTGACCCGCAACATCGGGAAGCAATACTCAAATATATTTGGCGGCAGTACCCGCAGCTGCAGCAGAATATTATTTCCTGGCTGCAAAGTTACAATATGCATCGACCGTTAACCATGTCAAAGAGGGCCCTGGAAGTCATGGGATTTCTTGCCGGAGAGGATTTCTTATATTTTTTACATGAGGTAGTTCCTCAAATTTCTGCCAATAAAAATATTTCCACGGACATGATGGTGGGACAGATACTGATTCTCCTCAATCAAAGAGAGGAGCATAAGAAAAATGTATATAATTTATTGCGTGTGTGGAGCAGGGAAGAGCGGATACATAACCTGCTGACAGCCCTGTTTGTATGTGCGCAGTTAAATGATAAGAATGATATTATGCGGGATGTTGTCGAGAATTATATTCAGGGGACATTAAGAGAAATCCAAGAAAAAGTTTCGTTGAAATATCGGTCGGGATTATATGATTTTATGGGAGCAGGAATCCGTTCTTTTACATTTTACAGAATGCTGATTGAGACTTTGGAGTCCAGCTAATAAATGTCAATAGCAAAATGAGAAAAATCGAAATTATTTTTAA
>CAJUHY010000081.1 GCA_910585895.1 uncultured Lachnospiraceae bacterium | reverse complement strand
AGATTCAATGTATTTACAGAAGCAGAACTGATGTCAAGAGGGGAAATCCTCTACGAAAACTATGCCAAGGCCCTTAATATTGAGGCGCGTACGATGATTGATATGGCAGGCAAGCAGATTATCCCAGCAGTTATCAAATATACCACTTCGCTTGCAAACTCTATCAATGCGGTGAAAGCGGCGTGTGATGCAGATATCAGTACGCAGACAGATTTGCTGACAGAGGTGTCCATCTTGCTGACAGAGGCCAAAAATGCGTTGGCAAAACTGAGTGAAGCCACGGTAAAAGGCGGCGCGATGGAAGAGGGAAGGGCGCAGGCAATCTTCTTCCGTGATCAGGTAAAGACAGCCATGGATGAACTGCGGGCTCCCATTGATAAACTGGAGATGATTGTCGATAAGGAAATGTGGCCCATGCCATCTTATGGGGACTTGATTTTTGAAGTATAAAATTTGACTTAAGGAGGGACCATGCGACATGAGGAAAGACCCACGAAGTAAGGGAGCCATGATGTCTCTATCAGCTTCTTTGAGGTAAAAATAAATGGGAAGCTGCATTAGGTCTCGTATCGGGGGCATAGAAGAAAACACTATAAAAGGGAGGATGCCAGGAAGCTTCCGCCTCCTGGCATTTATTATGAAAAAGTTTATTCAAAAAGTTAGTTTTTTATTTCCTTTGTTATGTGTCTATTATATGCGAAAGAAATGAAAATTCCATGTTGCTAAAATGAAAGTTTTTTGAACCTAAAATGAATAAATTGTGAACAACGGAAAAACGGCGCTTTTCACGAGACCACAAAGCTGTGGGGACTTGGGGAAAGTGTCTTTTTTTATAGAAAAGTGCAAAGCGCTTTGTAAAATTAATTTAATTACAGGGAGGAATGACTATGACACAAGAATCAATTATCAGTTTAGTGAGCGAGCATACCTTTGGTATCTGGTTCCTTATCGGGGCCGCATTGGTATTCTGGATGCAGGCAGGTTTTGCTATGGTGGAGGCAGGATTTACCAGAGCGAAGAACTCAGGTAATATTCTTATGAAGAACCTCATGGATTTCTGTATCGGTACGGTTGTATTTATACTGATTGGCTTTTCCCTTTTGCTGGGAGAAGATTTAGCAGGATTGATTGGAAAACCGGGATTCGATATTTTTACAGCTTATGCGGACTTTGATTTTTCCAATTTTGTGTTTAACCTGGTGTTCTGCGCGACCACGGCGACAATCGTATCGGGAGCAATGGCGGAGCGGACAAAATTTTTATCATACTGTATTTATTCAGGTGTGATTTCCGCATTGATTTACCCTATCGAAGCGCATTGGATTTGGGGCGGCGGCTGGCTGGCGCAGATGGGGTTTCATGATTTTGCAGGTTCCTGCGCTATCCATATGGTGGGTGGAATTTCTGCCTTGATCGGCGCAGCTATCTTAGGGCCGCGTATCGGCAAGTTCAGTAAGGATAAGCATGGAAAAGTAACAAAGGTAAATGCGTTTCCAGGGCATAACCTTCCATTAGGCTGTCTGGGGTGCTTTATCCTCTGGTTTGGATGGTATGGGTTTAACGGTGCAGCAGCAACCACGATTCCGCAGCTGGGTTCCATTTTCCTGACAACCACGATCGCCCCCGCAGTTGCAACTGTAGTGTGTATGATATTTACCTGGGTAAAATATGGCAAACCAGATGTTTCCATGTGCCTGAATGCGTCTCTGGCAGGTCTGGTGGCAATCACCGCCCCCTGTGACGTGACAGACGGTCTGGGAGCGCTTGTGATTGGTGCGGTAGCTGGTCTTCTGGTGGTGTTCGGCGTGTGGCTTTTGGATTACAAGCTTCATGTGGATGACCCGGTAGGGGCCGTTGCAGTGCATATGATGAACGGTATCTGGGGAACGGTTGCCGTAGGGCTTTTTGCCACTTCCTCGGCGCCTGGCTCTGAAATTGACGGTCTCTTCTATGGCGGAGGCTTCCGTCAGTTGGGCTTGCAGCTTGTGGGCGTTGTCAGCGTGGCAGCATGGGCGGCAGCCTGTATCACAGTTACATTTGTGGTAATTAAAGCTACAGTTGGATTGCGAGTGACGGAGGAGGAAGAGATTACCGGTCTGGATGCCACGGAACATGGTCTTGCTTCTGCATATTCTGGGTTCAGCATTATGGATGTGTCTAACACGATGACCATGGATGTAAATGAGAATACCGACCTGGGCATTGCGGAATATGAACGTGCCACGGAGTCACAGAAAAATGCAGCTGTCAAGGTAGTTTCTGCTGTACCCAAGGAGGCAACCGGCATGTACAAAGTGGTGGTAGTTGCTAAACTGTCGCGCTATGACAAGCTGAGGAAAGCGATGAACGAGCTTGGCGTCACTGGCATGACCGTAACGCAGGTTATGGGCTGCGGCATCCAGAGAGGCGCTGGCGAGAAATACCGTGGCGTGGAGTTGGATGCCACGTTGCTGCCGAAAGTGAAGCTGGAGATTATCGGCGGTAATATCCCGGCAGAAAAAGTCATTGAGACAGCGAGAAAGACGCTCTATACTGGTCATATCGGCGATGGCAAAATCTTTGTATACGATGTTGCCAAGGTTGTCAAAATCCGTACTGGTGAGGAGGATATGGCGGCGCTGCTGGATGTAGAATAGTGTTGAGGATTATGCCGTTTAGATATTTGGGGATAGTTGCAGATTTTTGGAAAATCGACTGGATTTTTTCTTGCAGGACGATTATAATGAATGATAGAAGCATTGAGGATTTTTGCCAAGCAAGGCGTTTTGAGGTGAGAAAGAATGGAGAATAACCTGTTATTTGTAAATCAAAATCACGATATCATCCGCCAGTTTCTGGCAGTCATGCGGGAATATCATTTTGCTATTGATACGGCGGATAATGGGCAGGATGCAGTTGCCTTTTTGAAAAGAAGAAAATATAAAGTAATGGTCACCGGTATGGACCTTACGAAAATTGACGGCTCCAAGCTGATTGCCTATTTGAATAAGTTTTATCCACAGACAGTCTGCATTGTATATACTAGGAGGCTGGAGCTGGCACATTTAAAGCTTTTGGTGAATGAGCGCAGGGTATTTCGGATTTTTCAGAATACTGCAGATTTTGGCGGAGAGATATACAGCGCTATTATGGCTGCGTTTGAGCATTATGATATTCAGCAGAAGGATTTACAGAAAAGGCAGATTCTGGAACAGAAGCTGAAAAATGGACAGAAGAGCTTAAGAGCGCTCAAGCTGGCTGTTATGGATGATAAATCTGAGCAGGAAGAGATGGCAGTGTTTTTACATGCGCTGTTCCGTGTCTATGCCAGAAATATCAAAGTCTTACTGCCGCGCAGGGAACGGCAGCTATTGTTTGCCTATGAAACAGAATTGATTTCACGTTTGCTGGATGGTTCGGCGCGGCCAGAGAATTTGCAGGCGATGAAACAGAAGTTATACCAGGAGTGCGGCAATGAAGGAAGCAGCCTGGTTCCGGTAATAGAGGGAATTGAACAGGCTCTGGACATGATATAGAGTCTGAATAGTCTAAGAAGCCCCGACTGAAACAGCCGGGGCTTCTTCCTGTCTATCCATCTTATTTTAACTGAAAATGGATAATGTCTTTTACTTAAATACTGCTTTGGATGAAATTCCAGATTTCTTTTTAAAGATTTTCTTGACGTTTTTGCCGATGGTAACAGTTACCGCTTTTTTGTTATTTTTAAATGCGCCTTTTGCAATTTCTACTACCTTGTAAGAACTTCCTTTAATTTTTACGGTATTGGGCACTTTTATTGTCTTGGAAGCCTTCAGCGTTTTTGTTACTGCAACCGTCTTCTTTGAGACGTCAAGCACTTTATACTGATAGTTGCCGGAACTGTAAGTCTGACCTTTTTTCACAATGTTGTTTCCGTTGTTTCCATTGTTTCCGTTTTCAATGATTACTTTATAGGAATTTTCCGCTGAAGTAAGAGTACCAAAGTTAATTACCAGTTTTTTCTGTTCCTCCGTCAGCTTATTGTAAGCTGCCCTTGCGGCGTCTATTGCAGCCTTGGAGTCTTTGGAAACGGTGCCGATTTGATTAATCAGGCGAATTACCTCTTCTACTGTTGGCTGCTGTCCCGGCGTTGTCGGCGACTTGCGTCGGGCCGGAGGTTACCAGTCATAATTCTCCTAATTATAAGATTTGTATTTTTATATTCTTACATAAAATCCTCTTTTTTCTTTCCCCCAAACTATATGATTTGTACAAAAAAACACATAATATCTTTAGTTTTTAACATTTTTTATAGAAAGTTTGGCAGAGACAGAGAATTTTGGGAAAATGAAAAAGACAGAGAAGATTAATCTTCCCTGCCCTTTTTATCTTTCTTGTCTTTCTTATCTTTTTTTTCATTTTTTTCTTGCTTATCATCGGGAGTCTCGCCAGGGGAGTCCGTTGGCCCTGGCGTTATATCAATCTCGGGTATCTCGGGTATTTCCGGGATGATGGCTTCCGCCGTATGGACGGTACAGTAATTATCCTCCGCCAGGGCGGCTGGCAGCATATACTGTCCATCATCTGTGTCTCCGGAACCGCCTACGATATAGATGCCGCCCTGCCTGGTGTCCTCCGGGCAGAATTCATTTGCCAGCAGACCGGAGGCTGTACAGATTGTGGCGCTGACATGGTGGTCACAATATTCTGTAGGGACAGTCCCGGCAGCAAAATATTCTGTTTCTACCATGCTTCCCCTGGGGTCGGAATCGCACAGTCCGCTCACCGCAAGTTTGCCTGATTTGCGGCAGACGGCAGCAGTGACAATGCCGTCCGGCTGGGTAAATTCCCGATATTCCAGATTCTCATGAACTCGTCCCATAATACGGTTCCAGAGCGTTTTGGGGTTAGAGGTAAGCCCTCCCTCCTGGGGACTGTTATCATCATAGCCGCACCATACCGTGCAGGTGTAATAGGGGGTAAATCCTGCAAACAGAGCATCACGGTTGCTGGTGGTGGTTCCGGTTTTGCCGGCAATCGGCATGTTGCCGAAGTTGACAGCTCCTCCGGTACCGACGGTGACTACATCCTGCATAGCACTCGTTAGCAAGAAAGCAGTCGTCTCTTTGAGCACGGTATGAGATTCGCTGGTATTGTCAATCAACACATTTCCGCTGTGGTCTAAAATCCGCGTGTAAAAGCGTGGCTTGATATAATTGCCCATGTCTGCAATGGTGGCGTATGCCGCTGTAAGCTCTAAGTTGGTCACGCCGCGTGTAATGCCGCCTAAGGCCAGTGATTCTACAATATCATCCTGTACCAGTGTAGTGAAACCGAAATTCTGCAGGTAGTCATATCCTACTTGGGGGGAGATATCTGTCAGCGTTTTTACCGTTACCACATTGATAGATTTGGTAATCGCATAGCGGATGGTGGTAAACCCACGGTAAGAATTATCATAATTTCGCAGGGAAGTGCCGTTGGAATAAGTGTAGGGCGCATCATCCTGGACTGTGGCGAGCGTCATGCCGGCGGTGTCCATTGCAGGTGCAAAGGCGGCGAGGATTTTGAATGTAGAGCCTGGCTGCCTTACGGTGTCCGTCGCACGGTTTAATGTACGGCTTCCGCTCTTATCGCCTCTTCCCCCGACAATTGCTTTCACATCTCCGGTATATTGGTCTATGATTGTCACTGCCGCCTGAGGCTGCTGGGTGAAGACAACGGATTCGCCGCCCTCCACAATCTTGTCTCCGGGCTGCAGGATTTCTGCCTTGTAGGCATCGATGGCTGCCTGCGCTTCCTCGATACTGGCAAAATTCAAAGAGTAATCCGGTACGGATGAACTGTAATAGGAAATCATAGTCTGATCGCTGAAATTTTCCATCGTACCATCAGCCTTTTTGACGGTCAGGCGATAGGAAAAAGAATACTTGGCTTCTGTAGCATAGTTTTCCGGGTTATTGATTTCCTGATCGCAGATTTGCTGAATACCCATGTCCTGAGTGGATTCAATTGTCAGGCCGCTGTTGTAGATAGCCTTGTATGCCTGGGTGTCTGTGTAGCCCTTTTTTTCAACAAGGTCCCGGACTACCTGGTCAATGACTGAATCCACGAAGTAGGAATTAGGATTTTCCTCCGCATATACGATGTTAACCTGCTGGATGCGGGAATATACGTCATCTTCGAGCGCCTCGTCATATTCACTTTCTGAAATGTATCCCTGGTCTCGCATATTCTTGAGTACCAGTCTGCGGCGTTCTTCATTTTTCTCCGGATGGCTGACCGGGTTGTAGGCGGAAGGGTTTTTGGTGACGCCGGCAATGACCGCTGCCTCTGACAGCGTAAGCTCGGAGACGTCTTTTCCGAAATAGCGGCGTGAAGCAGACTGCACACCCAGCGTATTCTGTCCAAGGTTGATAGTGTTCAGGTAATTTTCCAATACCCATTCTTTGGACTTTATCTTGGAAAGTTCAATGGCAAGATATTGTTCCTGGATTTTTCGCTCGATTTTCTCAATTCCTGACTGGTTGGTCCAACCTTCAAATACATTGTTTTTTAAAAGCTGCTGTGTGATGGTGCTGGCGCCCTGGTTAAAATGAAAGCCGTTGGCGATGCCGGTAATTCCGGCACGGATGATGCCCTTGATGTCGATGCCGTTGTGGTCGTAGAAACGCTCGTCCTCAATCGCTACAAATGCATGCTGCACAATCTCGGGTATTTCATCTAAAGTTACGTACACGCGGTTGGAACCAGAGGCCACAAGTTTCGCCGTCTCATTGCCCTGGTTGTCCAATACAACGGACAAATAGCCAGTAGGTGAGGGGTCAATGTCAGAAATATCAGGCGCAGACTCTATGATACCCTTAAATGCGCCGATTCCGGCACATCCTCCTATAACAACGGCAGCCAAAAAGCATACCAGTAACGTCTTGAAAAAAATAACTGAAAATTTCTTACGGATCAACGACGCGGAGGAGGTGATCTGTTTTTCCTTTTGTGCTACATTTTTTTTCCCATAATTCATAGCAAAGCCTCCTTAAATGCTAGCCCAAAACAATACTATCCAAACATTATATCAAATATGATATGGAAAATAAAGAAAAATATCAGGGCGGCGCTTAGATGTTAATAATTTTTTGACATGGACAAAAAAATTTGCAATAAATATCTAATCCATGCTATGATTGACGAAAATGATTGGAGTCGGGGCTATGGAGAACAAACCTATTAAAATATTATACCAGGGCGGCAGCGGAGAAATCGTGGAGAAGAAATCACGTTTCATTGCCACGCTGGAGAAAATAGAGACAGAGGAAGATGCGCTTGCCTTTATTGCAAAGATGAAAAAACAGTACTGGGATGCAAGGCATAACTGTTACGCTTTTGTGGTGGGGAAGAACCAGGAACTGCAGCGGTGCAGCGATGACGGGGAACCGAACGGAACCGCGGGACGCCCTATGCTTGACGTGCTTTTGCGTGAGGAGCTGCATAATATGGCGGTTGTTGTGACGCGCTATTTCGGCGGGACGCTTTTAGGAACCGGAGGATTGGTACGGGCCTACCAGAAAGCGGTGCATGAGGGGCTGAAAAACAGCATTGTTATAGAAAAAATGCTGGGAAGAATACTTACGATTGAGACAGATTATAATGGAATCGGCAGGATTCAGTATATTCTGGCACAGCAGCAAATCAGCACCTTGGAGTCTTCTTATACAGATAAGGTGGAAATCAAGGTCATGGTTCCGGTTGATAAACTGGAACCATTGCGGGAATCCATCACAGAGGGGACTAATGGGACCGCATGTTTCCAGATTGGGGAGCCGGTGGCATTTGCAGTTGTTGAGGGGGAAGTGGAGATATTTTCTGATAGTTCGGTTCAATAGTGTTTCCGCA
This sequence comes from uncultured Lachnospiraceae bacterium, assembly GCA_910585895.1. Lineage (GTDB taxonomy): Bacteria > Bacillota > Clostridia > Lachnospirales > Lachnospiraceae > Petralouisia. The sequence goes on along the minus strand of CAJUHY010000081.1, from coordinate 800 downwards.
CTCTGATAGTTCTGCTTTCAGAGTTCTTTCATCATGCGTGTGGACATCAGGCAGGTTTCTCCGTTGGTAAAATGGACGATTCGGTTCTTAGCGTCGACTTCTTTTATGCAATTTTTGTTTACTAAGAATGAGCGATGGCAACGCACAAAGTTATCGTCTAAGGCGTTTGTTAGTTCCTTCATGGTGCTGGTAAATTCAATTTGACGGTCTTTCGCATGAAGAATGATTTTATGGATATTTCTGGAAGTCTCAAAAAAGAAAATATCATCATAATCTACATTGATTTTTCTTCCGCCGACTTCAATCGTATAGACTTTATGTGTCTTGTTGGTCTGGAGCGTGTAGCGTTCCATTGCATGTAACAGACATTCTCTGATTTTTACTTTTGCTTCTGCAGGGTTGTCTTTTAATACAAAGTCCATTGCCTCCACCCGATACTGAAAGGTCATGTAGCTTAATTCAGAATGCGCGGTTATAAATACGATGAAACCACGGGGGTCAAACAATCTGATTTGCTGTGCCAGTTTCATTCCGTTCATGTTGCTGTTCAGGTCAATATCAAGGAAATAAATGCCCGTGTTCTGACTTGTTTTCACTTTTTCCAGCAGCACATAAGGGTTTCCTGCGTCTAAAACAAGCTGCATATCCAATTCCTCTATCAGTACGGTATTTTGAATAATTTGTACGATAATCTGCCGTTGCATGTCGTTATCTTCGCATACAAAAATGTTCAGCATATTATGTCACTCCTCGTATAATAAGTTTGTAAGCAAGAAAAACAGCTTACAGACTTATTCTTT
>CAJUHY010000080.1 GCA_910585895.1 uncultured Lachnospiraceae bacterium | reverse complement strand
CACCTTGGTCCGTAGCCAAGTGCTCTATCCAGCTGAGCTACACACACATAATATTGTTGTATCGAACGTTCTATATGTTACATTAGTTTTTTGCATTTGTCAATAGATTTAAAAAATTTTTTTCAAAAATAATGGTGAAAAATTTTCTATTCTATGCTAGAATGTAATTGTTTGGAACTTTGAAGGAAGAAAAATTAGGAGAACTTTCATGACAAGGCAGGAATTTTTGCAGGAATTGCGGCTTGCGCTGCAAGGGCAGCTGAGCCAGGCTGCAATTAATGAAAATGTCCGGTATTATGATAATTATATTGTGGAAGAAGTACGCAAAGGCAGCAGCGAACAGGAAGTTATCAGCCGGTTGGGAAATCCGCGGCTGATTGCCAAGACATTGATAGATACAACGGATTCTTTTGGAAGAGCTGCCAAAGGCGCATATTATACAGGCAATTATGGACAGGCAGAGTCTGCCAGGGGGAGTTATACGGATGATTTCAGAGAGCACCCCCCCAAAGGTCTGAGGCTGAATTCGTGGTATGGTAAGCTTCTGCTGATTGCAGTGGCGATTCTGGTTATTGTGGTAGTGGCGAATGTGATTGCGTTTTTGCTTCCCATTTTGGTGCCAATCATCATAATATTTTTAATATATTCTCTTTTCTTTGGAAATAAAAGGTAAAACGACGATATAGGAGGAACATATGGAAACGGTTAAAGTTAGCAAGGGCAGACATTTTTTGAAAAAAGGAGAAAAAATCAAAGGACTGTTCGTAATTCTGCAGGGAAGCGTACGTGCTGTTTATAAGAATGATGAGATTGAAATGGAGTCAGGCAGCATTGTTGGGCTGATGGAGAGCGCTTCCGGCGTTTATCTCTGCGATTATGTGGCGAACACGGACTGCGTGCTCTATGCCTATCCCTACCGCAATACCGAGGATTATAAGAAAATTTTTGCCTCTGATGAGAAATATGTGGCAGTATTTACTATGGGCGCTGTACGCAAAGCGGCAAACATGTTGGGACGTTATGGAACTTTTCTTAAGAGCGCAAAGACATATTATGTTACAGTGATGAATTACTATGGAGAATATGAGAAATTGTGCAATGATTATCAGGTTCCAATAAAACCATTTAAACAGGTGACGACTATGCCTCCGGTAGTTTTAGAGGCTCCTATCGAGCGCTGGACACTGGAGTATTATGCGAGGATGGCTACATTTTCCCTCAAATATATGGACCAGATGATGGGCAGGGATTATGCTATTGGCATTGGCGAAATTCAGAATGCCGTCTGCTGGATGAAGAAAGCAGTATCATTGATTGAAGAACTTAAAGATTATCTCAATGTGCATAAAGAGCTCTTGCTTTCTGCCGGCGGGGAGGACTTGTTCCAGATGTATTTTGATTTAGCGCGCAAAGCCGCCAGCACAGGCGTGGACATGGAACCAATTCTTGAGAAGATTTCTGAGATTATGGAATTTTGCAGGGGAAGCCATCTGTTTGATGAGAAATTGCTTGATGCGCGGTTTCAGGAATACGAGAATTTTGATTTCTATGCAAATGTGGAACTTGGAGATACAGATATCTGGGTGGATGACACGCAGGAGGAATATGAAGAGGGAACAGATTATTTGGGGCAGATTCTGACTTATTCAGAGTACGATGTGGAGAAAGCAGAGAAGTTCCGTCAGGACTTACAGGAATACAAGGACCTTCCAGACAGGCTTGCCACTTCGGATGACGTGCGCAAACTGCGCAGGCAGATTACACAGGGATTTTATGATATTTATGAGCTGGCTTTTTACCGCACCCTCAAAAAAGGCAAGGTACCGGCATCCGTAAAGATGTTTTTGAATTTTGGATTTATGGACGAGGAGCTTGCAGGAGAAGACAATACGCATAGCCTTTATGATATGGTGGCAGACCTTAGTATCTGTAAATCAGATAATGTATTTACCATATATGAATGTCTGATGAGCATCTACCGCGGCGAAAATGAACCTTCCAGGAATGAGTTTGATATGGATTTCCTCAGTTACCTGAATGAGCAGAAGAAGACGGGAAAGATTACGGCAGCCCAGGTTAAGGAACTGGCAGACGATAGGCATGAGAAGGTAGATTTTGAGATGAAGAATATGTTTGTCTCAACGAACCGTGCGACCTACGGCAAGATTTCTACGTTCTGTCCTGTTCTCTGTGAGGATGACATTATCGGCACCTTGGAGAGTATGCTGGTTTCTGCGGAAAAGGCAAGCAATGCGCTTGACGGAATCCGCAAAGTGGATTTCTCCCTGTTCTACCGTGAAGTTGGCTTCTCTGACCCGGAGCATGACCTCAATATGGAGCAGATACAGAAAGAAGTGCTGCCCAATATTATCCTTATGCCCAATGCCGGGACTAAGGCAATGATGTGGCAGGAGACCGCGGGAATCAAGAGGGATACATCGGCAAGATTTATCTTCCCCATCTTCACAGTGGTGGATGTGGAGGAACTGATGATAGAGGTGTCCGGCAGGTTCCGTTGGGAGATGTGCCGCAAAATTCAGGGTGTGCGTTGGAATGATATTACAGAGCCATCCCTGACCTCAGAATATAATGATTATATCCAGTATTATCGGAAGAATCATGATTTGTCTCCGGATGCCAAGGATAAGATAAAGAATTCACTGACAAAAGCGAAGAATAATTTCCGTGAGGTTTTTGTGCGTGATTATCATAGCTGGATTCGCTATGAGTCTAAGGGCAGCTTCCGCCTGAATAAGGTTGCCCGCGATATTATTTTCCGCTATTGCCCATTTAATAAGGAAATCCGTACATTATTACGCGCGAACCCCATGTACAGTGCAATTTTTGAGAAATATGAGATTCTCAAGGAACGCAAGAAGCGTCATGTGGAGCTCTGGTATGACCGCTATCAGAAGAAAGGCGGAGAGATAAGTGAAGAACTGCGCGTCAATTGGGATTATTACGATATGTAGTAACTATTCCCAGGGAGATGATAATCCCCTCAGCTACAGACAGAAGCCTTGTGAAAGGCGTCATTCACCTTTCACAAGGCTTCTGTCTGTGGCGTGGGGTTCTGAATAGTTACGATTTGTAAAACAGTCCGGAACGCTATTGGAAATAAACATATTTTTGCACGAGAAAAGACCAGTGGGGGTAACCACTGGCCTTTCCTATGAGGGGAGTATAAATAATTAATAAGGGGTATAACTTTTGTAAAAAGAAATTTCTGAAGGTGAAATCCTCTTTACATTTAGAACTATACCATAGCTTGTCGAAAAAAGCAAGTATAATTTGAAAAAAATCGAAAAAATTTTATAACCAATGAATCTTGTAAATTTATGGGTTATAAAAATTCTTGAATAAAAATCCACGTTCTTTCAGATACTAACTCTGCATTAAAAATTTAGGAGGAAAATATCATGGCAAAAAACAGTGACATGCAGAACAAGGGAACAAATTCCTATGAAAACAGCAGCAAGAATGCAAATTCTCAGAATAACGCAAGAAATGCATATTCTCAAAACAATGCGAGAAATGCTTCTACTCAGAATGCGAAGAATACTTCTTCCCAGAACGGAACTAACAGCAATTCCAAGAACACACATGCACAGAACGGCACAAACGCAAGTGGTTCTGACTGCCGCGATTCTTACGGAAGATAACAGGTACGAAATAACTGAATATTGCATAATATAATGTAGAAACAGATTATCAGAAGCACATTTGGTAATCTGTTTCTGCATGTTAGAGAGGTGATTCTATGGATTTTCAGACAATAAGTATCCGGGAATTTAACGAATACCGCAAACGTCCGGATGCCTGGGTCATTGATTTACGCAGTAAGGAAGAGTTTGAAGAGCTTCATGTTGAGGGGGCAAGGAATGTCCCTTATGATAATCTGAAAATGTACCGGAAGTATCTGCCGAAAGATAAATTGTATATCCTGTACTGTGACCGGGGTTCCAGCAGCCTGATGGCAGCCCGGGATATGAGCAGAGAGGGCTACAGGACTGTGACAGTGGTAGGTGGGTTTCAGGCGTTGGTCCATGATAAAAATGTTGACAGCCGGGAACCAAGAAGATAATATAGACTTATCACAATTTGTCATGGAGAGACCGGATGAAAATATATGAATTGATAGCCCCCTGCCATTTTGGACTAGAGGCGGTATTAAAAAAAGAAATATACGAACTTGGATATGAGATTACGAAGGTGGAGGATGGAAGAGTAACCTTTGAAGGAGATGCAGAGGCAATTTGCCGCGCCAATATCTTCCTGCGCACAGCAGAGCGGATTCTGTTGAAAGTGGGGCAGTTTCCGGCAGAGACGTTTGAGGAATTGTTTCAGGGAATTAAGAAACTTCCATGGGAGAATTATATTCCAGCGGATGGGAAGTTTTGGGTGACAAAGGCCTCTTCCATTAAGAGCAAGCTGTTTTCCCCTTCTGATATCCAGTCTGTGGTAAAAAAAGCGATTGTGGAACGCATGAAAGAACATTATCATCTGGGATGGTTTGAGGAGAGCGGAGCAAGTTATCCGCTGCGCATTTTTCTTATGAAGGATGAGGTGACGGCCGCGATTGACACTTCCGGTGATTCCCTACATAAAAGAGGTTACCGCACATTGGCAAGCAAGGCTCCGATTACAGAGACTTTGGCGGCAGCGCTGATTATGCTGACACCGTGGCGGCGGGAGCGGATTTTGGTGGACCCATTTTGCGGAAGCGGCACGTTTCCCATAGAGGCAGCGATGATGGCAGCGAACATTGCGCCGGGCATAAACCGCAGCTTTACGGCACAGAACTGGGGGAATTTGATTCCGCAGGAATTATGGCAGGATTGTTTTGAGGAAGCCAGAGAGTTGATAGATATGGATATCTCTGTCGATATCCAGGGATATGATATAGATGGGGACATTGTCAAAACTGCAAGGGAAAATGCCCGTCGTGCCGGCGTGGACCATTTGATTCATTTTCAGCAGCGTCCGCTCTCAGCCTTGAGCCACCCCAAGAAGTATGGATTTCTTATCAGCAATCCGCCCTATGGGGAGCGTATGGAGGAGAAGGAAGCGCTGCCGGAGTTATATAGAGAGATTGGCGAGGCGATACAGCGTTTAAATAGCTGGTCCTCATATTTGATTACCGCTTATGAGGAAGCGGAACATTATATTGGAAGAAAAGCGGACAAGAACCGTAAAATATACAATGGAATGATGAAGACGTATTATTATCAGTTTTTAGGTCCCAAGCCGCCCAAAAGGCAGCGGCCGCGGGAGGAAGGAGATAAAGAAGTACGGTAGGATACGGCGTGGATATGCGTTTTATAGAAGGGGATTTTTGTGAGATATTCAAAGAAATATATATTAATGGCGGCAGTGCTTTTTCTTGCTCTGGCGTTTAAATTTTCCAGTATTGGTGCAAAAAGTGAAGAATTACAGCAATTTCGGGGCGCCAGGCTGGAAAAAGAAATCTGGAATCCGATGATTGCCCAGACGGTGAATGACCAGCCATTGTCTGTGCTTGTAGGGAATAAAGAGCTGACTAGCCAAAAAGACGGTATTTATATGGATGAAAATCTCAATATTATGGTGCCGGTTTCCATGTTAGGAGAGAGCTTTGATTGTGGTTCCCATCTATATGACGGCAAAGAACTGATGTTGGAGAAACGCTCGGATGTAGTGACTTTTCAGTTAAATCAGGGAAAGGTAACAGTGAACAAACGTGAGGAGGATATGGAATCTCCGATGATTTGTGAAAATGGGGAGTATTATGTACCAGCACAGACTGTTGCCGAAAAACTGGATTTCAATTATGAATGGAATATTGAAAAGAATCAGGCAGTGGTAGTCAACAAGGCGGAGGGAAACAGCATTCTGCCGCCGCAGTATGATTTGCGGGACAGACAGCGTACTCCGCAGGTGAAAAATCAGGGACCTTATGGGACCTGTTGGGCGTTTGCTGCCCTGGCGGCTATGGAGTCTGCGATGCTGCCGGAGGAGAGAGAAGAATTTTCTCCGGACCACATGTCCATTCAGAATAGTTTTGTGTTAGAACAGGCGGCTGGCGGAGAATATACGATGGGCATGGCATATCTGACTTCATGGCAGGGACCTGTCAGGGAGAAGGATGACCCTTATGGAGACGGAGAATCCAGAAGTGACTTAAAAGCAGTAAAGCATGTGCAGGAAGTACAGCTGATTGAAGGTAAGGATTTTGAAAAGATTAAGGAATTTGTTTTTAAGCATGGTGGCGTACAGACGGCGATTTACAGTGCGCTGAACAATGTGCAGGCTTATTCTCCTTATTATAATCAGGAGAAATCTGCATACTGTTATATTGGCGCAGAGAAACCGAACCACGAGATTATGATTATTGGTTGGGATGATAATTATCCCAAGGAGAATTTCAATACCGAGGTGGAGGGGGACGGTGCGTTCCTCTGCCAGAACAGCTGGGGAGAAGAATTTGGAGATGGCGGTGTTTTCTATGTATCTTATTTTGATGTGAACATCGGCATTCACAACGTGGTTTATTCAGGAATTGAGAAGGCAGATAATTATGACAGGATTTACCAGTCGGATTTGTGCGGCTGGGTAGGGCAGATTGGATATAATATGGACAGCATATATGGTGCGAATGTCTACAAGGCACAAGCAGCGGAACTTTTGCAGGCAGCCGGATTTTACGCTACGGGAAAAGAGACCTCCTATGAGCTGTTCATCGTCAAAGACTTTAAGGACACGGATTCACTGGAGGAGCGCATCAAGGTTGCTGAAGGGAATGTTGCCAATGCCGGATATTACACGATAAAATTTGATAAGGAAATCCAGGTGGAGCCAAATGAAGAATTTGCAGTCATCCTCCATATCACTACCCCGGGTTCGGTACATCCCATGGCGATTGAATATGTGGCGGATGAGATGACCGCCAATGTAGATTTGACAGATGGAAAGGGCTATATCAGCATCGGAGGCGCCCGCTGGGAAAATACGGAAAAGAATCAGAAATGCAACTTGTGTCTTAAAGTCTATAGTACGTGTAAGTAATTGTTCCATGGGTAGATACAGGCATACCGGGGTGGTAAGAATATAAAGAGGAAGCGATATGGAGATTAAAATATTAAAAATTTCATCCCTGTTTTTGGCGGTGACAATCGCGGCGGTTTTGGTATTAGGCTATTTTTCTGATACTCTTGGGCAGGGAGTGCAGCATGGGATGTCAGGTCTGCAGATTCTTGCATATAACACAGAGCAGGCTAAAGAGACGGATGAGGCGGAGTTTGAGCAGCAGTTGTGCATAGAGCTGCCGGAAGGGATGATGCTGGATGATGTGGTTATCGAGAATGATTATGTAAAGCAGCTTATCACAATACAGATTCCAGGTGCGGCCAGCGATTATTTTGTGGAGCATCCCCTGCTTGGCAGAAGCAATAATATCAATGATTTATATATGGCAAATGGAAGAATTGAGATAACCATGGATGCGGTTTATGAGCCGGAGTGTACGGTGGAAGACGGTCACCTGTACCTCGACTTTATCAGACCCCAGGATATTTATGATAAAGTGGTGGTCATTGATGCAGGTCACGGCGGCGGGGCGCCTGGCGCCATCAAGCAGGGTATTATGGAGAAAGATATCAACCTTGCCATTGTCAAAGAACTGAAAGAACTTTTGGATGGAACGGAGAGAAATATTGGTGTTTACTATACAAGGACAGAAGATGTAAACCCCTCTTTTGAACAGCGGGCGCAGCTTGCCGGAAAAGCGGATGCCAATTTATTTATCAGCGTCCACAGCAACTCCACGGTAGATGGACTGATGTCCAGTTATAATGGCACCGAGGTGATGTATGATGAATTAAAAAGCGAAGAAGGATTCAGCAGCAAATATTTGGCGCAAATCTGCCTGGAAGAGACCACGGCAGTTATGGGCAGCAAGAATAACGGCGTGACTTATGGAAACAGCATCTATATTATCCGCAACAGTGAAGTTCCGGTTGCTTTGATAGAAGTAGGCTTCATGACAAATCAGGAGGAATTGGATAAGCTGACCTCTGCGGAGTACCAGAAAAAGGCAGCGCAGGGAATTTATAATGCGATTCTGCGGGCGCTTGACGAGGGATATTAGCATTCGTATTTAAGATGGGCAGAAAGGGAAGACACAGATGAAAAAGATTATATTTGCAACGGGAAACCAAGATAAAATGGGAGAAATCCGCGAGATTCTCTCAGACTGGGATATACAAATCCAGTCAATGAAAGAAGCTGGCATTGAGCTGGAGATTGTGGAGGATGGCACGACTTTTGAAGAAAATGCGTCTATCAAAGCGGCGGCTGTGGCGGCACAGCTTTCGGAGGAGGGCGTAATTGTGTTTGCTGATGATTCAGGTCTGGAGGTAGACTACCTTAACAAAGAGCCGGGGATTTATTCTGCCAGGTATCTGGGGGAGGATACGCCTTATAAGATTAAAAATCAAAAAATCCTTGAACGTTTGGAAGGTGTGCCCAAGGAGCAAAGGACAGCGCGGTTTGTGTGTGCGATTGCAGCTGCGGACCGGAACGGGGAAGTCTGTGTCACCAGGGGGACGATTGAAGGTTATATTGGCTGGGAGCCGTGTGGGGCGAATGGATTTGGCTACGACCCTATTTTCTATCTGGATGAGTATAACTG
>CAJUHY010000079.1 GCA_910585895.1 uncultured Lachnospiraceae bacterium | reverse complement strand
AATCTACTGTGAGTGGGCTCCTAATGAGAAAGTGGCTATGGAGGCAGCGTTTGGCGCATCCCTGGCAGGTAAGAGAAGTTTTTGCGGAATGAAACATGTGGGATTGAATGTTGCAGCAGACCCCTTATTCACCTGTTCTTACACTGGTGTAAACGCAGGTATGGTAATCTGTGTAGCAGATGACGCAGGTATGCATTCCTCACAGAATGAACAGGATTCCCGCCATTATGCGGCTGCGGCGAAAATACCAATGTTGGAGCCGTCAGATTCTGCGGAGGCATGTGAGTTTGTGAAAAAGGCATATGACCTTTCAGAAGAATACGATACGCCAGTTATCGTTAAGATGTGTACAAGAGTTGCGCATTCTCAGAGTATTGTGGAATTAGGCATAAGGGAAGAGGGCAAACAGCGTCCTTATGAGAAGAACATTGCCAAATATGTGATGATGCCGGGCAATGCAATCCGCCGTCATCCAATTGTGGAGGAACGTACACGTAAGCTTGCAGATTATGCTGATAATTGTCAGTTCAACCGCTTGGAAATGGGAGATACAAAATTAGGCATTATCACGTCTTCCACAAGTTACCAGTATGTGAAGGAAGTGTTTGGGGACCAGGCAAGCATCTTGAAGCTTGGCATGATTTATCCGCTGCCTGAACAATTGATTCTTGATTTTGCAGCGAAGGTGGACAAACTGGCAATTGTGGAGGAGTTAGACCCGGTAATTGAGGATCACTGTAAGAAACTGGGATTGACTGTGATTGGCAAAGAAACGTTTCCGTTGGAAGGAGAGTACTCACAGAATTTGATTGCAGAGAAGTTAGGGAAGGAAGCGCCGGCGTATAAGAGCCTCGATGAAAATCTGCCCGGACGTCCGCCTGTGATGTGTGCCGGTTGTCCGCACAGAGGCCTGTTCTACATATTATCTAAGAATAAGTGTACGGTTCTCGGGGATATCGGCTGCTATACGCTGGGGGCAGTGGCGCCTCTCAGCGCTATGGAAATGACGCTGTGCATGGGGGCTTCCATCAGTTCCATCCATGGATTTAATAAGGCTTTGGGAGCAGAGAGCGAGGGAAAGACCGTGGCAGTTATCGGTGACTCGACATTTATGCACTCCGGTATGACGGGACTTGCCAATATTGCATATAATCAGAGCAATTCTACGGTGATTATTTTAGATAATTCCATCACTGGCATGACCGGGCATCAGCAAAATCCCACGACCGGATACAATATCAAGGGAGACCCGGCAGGTAAAATTGATTTGGAAAGTCTTTGCCGTGCCATGGGCTTTGGGCGCGTCTCTGTCATTGACCCCTATAATCTGGAAGAATGCGACAGGGTCATTAAGGAAGAACTTGCGGCAGACGAGCCGTCTGTGATTATCAGCAGACGTCCCTGTGCTTTGCTGAAATATGTGAAACATCAGCCGCCAATCCGTGCGATAGAGGATAAATGCGTAGGCTGCAAATCCTGTATGCGCCTTGGCTGTCCGGCAATCAGCATGAAGAATAAAAAAGCAGTCATCGACAATACGCTCTGTGTGGGCTGCGGTGTTTGCGAGCAGTTATGTAAGTTTGAAGCGTTACAGCCGGGGGAGGTGCAGAGATGACGAAGAATATTATGATTGTAGGAGTGGGGGGACAGGGTTCCTTGCTTGCCAGTAAACTGTTAGGACATCTGCTCCTTTCAGAAGGGTATGATGTGAAAGTATCTGAAGTGCATGGCATGAGCCAGCGCGGCGGAAGCGTTGTTACCTATGTGCGGTTTGGAGAAAAGGTATACTCCCCAATTATTGATAGAGGAGAGGCTGATTTTATTGTCTCTTTCGAGAAATTAGAAGCTGCGCGTTACGTGGAATATTTAAAAGAAGGCGGCCGGATTGTTGTAAACACACAGGAAATTGATCCTATGCCGGTAATAACCGGGGCAGCAGCTTATCCGGAAAATCTGATTGAAAAGATACAGTCTTTAGGAATTCAGGTAGATGATATGGATTGTCTGTCACTTGCCGAGGAGGCAGGTTCCGCCAAGGCAGTTAATATTGTACTGATGGGTCGGTTGTCTAAATATTTTGACATTCCGGTGGGGAAATGGCAGAAAGCTATTGAAGAATGCGTTCCTGCTAAATTTGCTGCGATGAATCAAAAAGCGTTCCTGCTTGGGCGCGGGGAGTAGAGAGGAGCTGCCTGTCTCAGTTTGGAGACGAGCAGTATATAGAAAAAGAAATGGAGACGGAAATGAAAAACTATTACCAACCAGAAATTGAAACTATGCCATTGGAACAGCTGCAGGAGCTCCAGAGCGAGAGACTGGTGGAGCAGGTTCAGTATGTCTATAAAAATGTGAAATTTTATCATGATAAGATGGATAAAGCGGGTGTAAAGCCATCAGATATCAAAGGGATTGACGATTTACATAAACTGCCCTTTATTACCAAAGATGACCTTCGCGACCAATATCCCTATGGGCTTTTGGGTGTACCGCTGAGTGAATGTGTGCGTATCCAGTCCACCAGTGGGACAACCGGACGGCGTGTGGTTGCGTTCTATACCCAGGAGGACATTGACGTCTGGGAAGAATGCTGTGCGCGGGCAATTGTCGCTGCGGGCGGCTCAAAAGAGGATGTCTGCCATGTCTGCTATGGATATGGTCTCTTCACCGGAGGACCTGGATTAAACGGAGGCTCCCATAAGGTGGGATGTCTGACCTTGCCGATGTCTTCAGGAAATACAGAGCGGCAGCTGCAGTTTATGATGGATTTAGGTTCGACAATCCTTTGCTGTACACCGTCTTATGCCGCGAATCTCGGTGAGGCTGTAAATGAAAGAGGATTAAAGGATAAGATTCACTTAAAGGCCGGCATTTTTGGTGCGGAGCCCTGGACAGAGCAGATGCGCAAAAATATTGAGCAGTCTCTTGGCATCAAGGCGTATGATATTTATGGCCTGACCGAGATTTCCGGCCCCGGAGTGTCGTTTGAATGTGAAGAACAGGCAGGTATGCACGTGCAGGAGGATCATTTTATTGCTGAGATTATCAATCCTGGCACAGGTGAAGTTCTTCCGGAAGGAGAGGTTGGGGAATTAGTATTTACCTGTATTACGAAGAAAGCATTTCCGCTGCTGCGTTATCGTACACGTGATTTGTGCCGTCTTACAAGGAAGCGCTGTTCCTGTGGCCGTACGCATGTGCGTATGATGAAGCCTAAGGGAAGAAGTGACGACATGATGGTAGTTAAAGGAGTCAATGTATGGCCTTCTCAGATTGAGGCAGTTCTTCTGAATCAGGGGTATCAGGCAAATTATCAGATTGTTGTAGACCGTATTGGCAATAACGATACGATGGAAGTTCAGGTAGAACTTACACCTGAGATGGAAAAGAACAGTAGTATGACAATACCCGAAAGGGAGAAGAAGATTGTCAGCGGCTTAAAATCTATGCTGGGCATTAAAGCTGACGTAAAGGTTGTGGAGCCTAAGAGTATTACGAGAAGTGAAGGAAAGGCTGTCCGTGTCATTGATAAAAGGCATCTGTATCAGTAAAGGCGTGATAGTGTTATAGTACTGGCGCAATTTCTATGCGTCAGTATTTGTTATATTAAAAAAAGGAAAACATAAGAAAGGAAGTAACAGATTATGCCGGTAACAGATTTACTGGAGAGAAATCATAAACTATACAGTGACGAGGTGGCATTGGTTGAGCTGAATCCGCTTGTGACCGATACTCGGAAAACTACATGGAAGGAATACAACCTTGTGCAGCAGACATCCTCACAGCCATACCGCAGGGAGATTACCTGGAGTATTTTTGATGAGAAAGCAAATCGTGTGGCAAATATGCTGATTAGCCGCGGTATCCAAAAAGGAGACCGTGTGGCAATCCTTATGTTCAATTGTCTGGAATGGCTGCCGATTTATTTTGGAATCTTAAAGACCGGAGCAATTGCCGTACCCTTTAATTTTCGTTTTTCAGCAGAAGAGATTCAGTACTGTGCAGATTTGGCAGAGGTACATGTGCTGTTTTTTGGTTCAGAGTTTATTGGACGTATTGAATCCATTGAGGAAAATCTGAGTAAGGGGCGGCTGCTCATCTATGTTGGGGATGGCTGTCCGACATTTGCCGAAGGTTATCGTGAACTGGTGGCGGACTGCTCGAGCCAGGCTCCGCTTGTGCGGTTGGAAGACGAAGATGATGCCGCCATCTATTTCTCGTCGGGGACGACAGGATTTCCAAAAGCAATTTTGCATAACCATGAGAGTTTAATGCAGGCAGCGCAGATGGAGCAGAAGCATCATCTGACTGACAGGGATGATGTGTTCCTCTGTATACCGCCTCTTTATCATACAGGCGCGAAATTTCACTGGATGGGAAGCCTTTGCGCAGGAAGCAAGGCAGTGCTCTTAAAAGGGACAACACCAGAAATTATTCTAGATGCCGTATCAAAGGAGCATTGTACGATTGTATGGCTGTTAGTGCCCTGGGCACAGGATATTTTAAGCGCTCTGGACCGGGGAGATGTTAAATTGAAAGATTATGACCTCGGGCAGTGGAGGCTTATGCACATTGGGGCACAGCCGGTACCGCAATCCCTGATTAAGCACTGGAAGGAGTATTTTCCAGAGCACATGTATGATACGAATTACGGGCTTTCTGAATCGACTGGTCCCGGGTGTGTGCATCTTGGCATAGAAAATATCCATAAGGTGGGAGCCATCGGCGTCCCTGGTTACCGGTGGGAATGCAAGATTGTGGACGAAGCTGGCAGCGAAGTGCCCCAGGGGGAAGTTGGGGAGCTTTGCGTGAAGGGTCCTGGCGTCATGACCTGTTACTACAATGACCCCAAGGCAACGGAAGAGACGTTAAAAGATGGCTGGCTCTTTACCGGTGATATGGCAAAGCAGGATGAGGATGGTTTTTATTTCCTCGTTGACCGTAAGAAGGACGTGATTGTCAGCGGCGGAGAGAACATCTATCCAGTGCAGATTGAAAATTTCCTCAGCGCTTATGAGAAGGTGCAGGATGTGGCGGTTATCGGTCTGCCGGACGAACGTTTAGGAGAGATTACCGGCGCGATTATTTCGGTCAAGCAGGGGATGGAATGTACACAGGAAGAGATTGATGAATTCTGTAAAGAGCTTCCCAGATATAAACGTCCCAAAAAAATTATTTTTGCGGAAGTTCCCAGAAATGCGACCGGAAAACTGGAGAAGCCTGCACTGCGCAAGAAATATGGGGTAGAGCATCTTGTTGCACAGCAGAATGAGACTTAGAAAATGCAGATAGACTGCTATTTTGCAGCATGAGATGCGGGGAGTGAAATGAAAGTAAGTTTAAAATTAGCAGTTTGTGATGATGAGCATCATGTACATGGCACAGTTCAGAAATTGATGAATGAATACGCGAAACAACGTGGCATTTCCTACGAAATGCACCATATCTGTTCAGCACAGGAATTACTTTCTTTTGAGGAAGAGATAGATTTCCTGCTGCTGGATATTGATATGCCTGAAATGGATGGTATAGAAGCAGCGCGTATCTTAAATGCACGAGGAATTAATTACAAAATTGTGATGCTTACAAGTAAGGCAGAACGTTTTAAGGAGGCATTTAAGATAGGCGCATTTCGTTTTGTGACAAAACCGATTATGGCGGATGAGTTATTTGAGACGATGGACGATGTAAGAGAACATATGGTCGGCATTGAGAAAATACAGGCATACCGGAGTGGAATTTTGTATGAAATTGTGCAGCGGGATATTCTCTACCTTATGGCAGACGGTAATAGGGTGCTTATTTTTACGATATGTGAAGTGTATCGTAGTGAGAAACCGCTTAGGGAATGGATAAATGAGTTGGACGAACGGATGTTTTTTGCATGTCACAGGAGTTATATCGTAAATCTTGGGAGAATAGCGGTGATTGCGAAAGATATGGTAATTCTTATTAGTGGGGAAAAAGTACCGGTTGCGAGGAGGAAGCGGTCGGAGCTGCAACAGTCCTTTATGGTATTTGATACGAGAAGGAGATAAGGAGGTTCGCTGCAAAATGCTATGGATTGAGCAAATGGAGAGAAATTTATGGGGGATGTATGGGTAACAGTTTTTAGTGCACTGACGTTGTTAGAGTATTTTTCTTTTTATTATGTGATATATGGAAGAAGGTTACAGCTAACCCTCAAAAGAGGAATAGGGTTAGCGACAGTATTTTTGGTATCAGCATTAATGTGTTTGTTCTGGCAGGAACAGACGGTTGATTTACAAATGTGCATTGTATTTCTTGTTAGTTTTTTTATGATGTTTTGTTTGTTTCAGGTGTCTTTTAAGGAGAACGTAAGGCTATGGTTGGCAGCACTGATGATTTTAGTCCTGATAGAGGGGATGGTTGATGATTTTATCCGTATTTTTATTAGTGTTGGAGAACAAGAAGCAACACTTATTTATTTGGTATGTGTCCTTGTCCTACTGTGGGCTTATCATTTTTTTGTAGGAAGAAAATTGGATGTAAATATGTTTCGTCTGCCTAAACGCATTAACTGGATTGTTGGCATTATGGCAATGGTACTGGTATTGGTGATGAACTTTATGAGTTTTTTGCTGTTTGAACACGTCGAACGCCCATTGGCAAGGGTGGGAGAAGTATTTCTGTTTTTGGGAAGCATGGCCATTTGTGTTCTTTTGTTTTCATTAATTTATTTTTTTAATGTTACACAGGAATACTCTATGAAGGCGGAAGTATTAGAAAGGCAGAATGAACAGCAGAGGGAATATTTTGAGCAGCTACTAAGAAAAGAACAGGATACAAGGCAATTTCGCCATGACCTCATTGCAGAACTGCTGGAGTTAAAAAACTATTTTGAAAAAGGGGAATATATAAAGCTGAATGATTATCTGTCAGAGATGTTGGGGGAAGTTTCTGAAATAAGTAAACGACAATATGATGTGGGAAATGAGATTGTTAATACGATAATCAATTATTATTTTCTGCCAATCCGGACAACCTGTAATATTAAAGTTAAAGGATATATGTGGGATGAGCAGGAAATATCACAGAGAGACCTTTGTATCATTGTTTCCAATCTTGTGAAAAATGCGACAGAGGCTGTAGAAAAAATGCAAAATTATGAAAAGGAAATCTTGTTTGAGGTCTGCCAAGGAGAGAAATCTTTAAATATTCATTTGGAAAATACCATGGAAGGAGAATTAACATTAAAAGGTGGACTTCCTATTACTACGAAATCAGATAAGAGGAATCATGGACTTGGCCTTTTAAATGTGAAAAGTATTGTGGGTAAGTCTGAGGGGAGTTTAAGCTGCAATATAGAAAATCAGCGGTATACGGTTGATGTTTTTATTTAAATCTGGCCGTTTACATAGCTATACGACCGTTTACATAGTTAAAGATTGAAAAATGTAAGGTTTTGAAATAGACTGCTAATATAACTTAGTGGTCTGTTTTTTGAGGTAAAGGAGGGGAGAATATGGTTTGCTCTAGTTTTTTCTGGAGATATTGGAGAAGATTTTGGGGTTAAGAGGCAAGGTGAGAGTGATAAAAGTGAAAAGGGAACATTCAGTATGATTATTATCAAAAGATAATGTTAGAAAGGGAGTAGTACATATGGAGAAAAAAATATTAATAAGGTACAGGAATTTCTTTATGAAATCAATAATTGTCAGTTTAGTATTATTTAGTTTGTTTATTGCATATGACAAGGTTCATGCGGCCCAGATTAAATTTTCAATTTCCTATAATGCAAATGGAGGAAGCGGAGCACCAGAAAGACAGTTTAAAGAAAAGGGTAAATCAATAATTTTAAGCAGTAAAAAGCCTGTTAGAAAAGGGTATGAATTTTCAGGATGGGCGATAACAAAGACAAGTACGACCGTGTCTTATCGTCCTGGCAGCAGGTATTCTAATGACAAGTCAATTGTATTGTTTGCAGTTTGGAAGCCTGATAAATATAAAATATTTTATAATGCAAATGGATTTTGTTAAATTCGGACCAGATACATGGACACCGCCAGCTGTAAAAATGAGATTATGCAGTGAGAAAAAACAGGTCAGGAATGTAATGGTGGCAGAAAACGATACGGAGTACTATTATTCTTTGGGGGAAATTGAAGGTAAGTTAGAAAACAAAGAACAGACGCCATATAACTTTAAATATTCTAGTCCTCAGATAAAGAAGCAGCCGAATCAAAATAATACAAGAAAGCTATTGGCTAAAGGAAAAAACAGCATGGTCTATGACACGGATATTGAGGGCTATATTGCAGAGAAACAGCTTTCGGGTGCAGTAACATATCAAGATGTCAAGGACATTGTAAAGCGTATACTGGAAGAAAAAGAACTTGATTGTAAAGCCGAGGATTATGGCTGCGAGAAATCAAAGGAAGAGGCAGAGAATTATATTAAGGAATTAAGAACAGAACTTAAAGAGGTAGATAACTATGACGAATATCTGGCATTCATAGCGGGAACAGGCATGAATGAAGAGGTTTATTGGCAGACAAAGGTAGAAAGCTATAGACGACAGTTGATGCGTAACGAATATATGGAAAAGATGTATCATGAATTTCTGTCAGGGAAAGAAAATCTTATATCGGAAGAAGGAAGTGGTATGGCTGGGCAGGAAAAGGCACAGATAAAAGAAGATAGCCAAAGAAAGATTGACTTCATGAGAGATTTGAGAGAAAATATTACAAAAGAGAGTGAAATTGAGATTATAGGAAATTTAGGCTTGTATATCCGTTCAAATTAATAGCCTCTCGGATTCATAATGAGTTGGCTTAGATTTGTATTTTGATAACTGAA
>CAJUHY010000078.1 GCA_910585895.1 uncultured Lachnospiraceae bacterium | reverse complement strand
GGAACGGACAGTTCCCCATGAAAAGAATACTTGTCTGAAATTTGCATATTGTTACCTCGCTTGTTTGTTATTCATATACAGTATAATGGTATTGACGCAACAGGGCAACTGCATTTTTTCTCGCCTCTTCCTCATAAAATTCCATATGCAGCACCCCATCTAAAAATTCCCGATTGTGGATGATGCCGATATTCTTGATGTTGATACCGTGGCCTGACAGAATGGTGGCAAGGGCAGCAATTCCGCCGGTCTCATCCACCATATCGCAGTAGATTTCATATACCTTGGGCAAGGGACCGGCACTGGTGATAGTCAGAGAATCCCGATAGTCCTTGGCGCTTTGGAAAAAATCAAACAATTGCTGGCTTTGTGAATCATAAATCAGCTCTCTTGTCGTTTTCAGTGAATCTATGAACAAATCAATCAGTTTTATAATCTGCGCCTGATTTGTCAGGCAGATTTGCTGCCACATGACTGGGGAGGAGGAGGCAATTCTTGTGATATCACGGAATCCTCCAGCGGCAACTTCTTTCATAGTCTGCGTTTCATTGTCAATATCCTGTACCAGGTTAACCAGGTTAGAAGCCAGAATATGCGGCAGATGGCTGATGGCAGCCGTAATAAAATCATGCGATTTATAGTCGGATACCATGGTTATCGCGCCCAGGGAGGCGATAAATTCTTTAAATTCCTGCACAAGGCTTCTTTCCATCTTATCAGATGGCGTGAGGATATAATAAGCATTTTCCAGAAGATAAGCAGTAGCATGGGCGTACCCGCTTTTCTCCGAGCCTGTCATGGGATGTCCGCCGATGAAATAGGGGGCGATTTT
Source organism: uncultured Lachnospiraceae bacterium (assembly GCA_910585895.1). Classification (GTDB taxonomy): domain Bacteria; phylum Bacillota; class Clostridia; order Lachnospirales; family Lachnospiraceae; genus Petralouisia. The sequence goes on along the minus strand of CAJUHY010000078.1, from coordinate 8,649 downwards.
ATCGGGCAGAACTTCATGGATATAGCTTTTTACGCTGCCGACATCGGTAATAATGCAGTTTTTTCCGGCAAAAGCAGACAGCTTTGCAAGATATTCTGCATTTTTCTGCACAGGCGCGCATAAGAAAATATAGCGGCACTGGGCAAAGTCTTCTCCCAATTCCGTAAAGCCGTGGGAAATCACGGATTCCTCTATGGCAAGCGATAAGGCCTGCGTATTTAAGTCGTATGCAATCAATGTGATATGCGGGTAAATGCGGTGGATGGTCTTGGCAATAGAACCGCCGATAAGCCCAAGACCTACAAAACCAATCTTATCAGGTAACATAGTCTCCTCCTGAATGTGAATAAATAATCTCCATCTATGGTAAGGGAAAAGAGAAAAAAAGTCAATACGTTGTAAAATTTGAATAAAAAGGTTGTTTTTTTCTAAAAATTTTAGTAAAATATAGACATTAAAATAAATTGTATTGGAGGAAGGCATATGAATGTGTATACAACGGATAAGATAAGGAACGTTGTCCTTTTAGGACACGGTGGTAGTGGAAAGACGACTTTGGTGGAAGCAATGGCGTATCTGTCCGGTATTACCAAGCGGATGGGAAAGGTCACAGATGGCAATACCATTAGTGATTACGACAAAGAAGAAACCAAGCGTCTTTTTTCTATTAATACATCAGTAGTACCGGTTATCTGGGAAGATACGAAGATTAACCTTTTGGATGCACCGGGATCATTCGGCTTTGTGGGTGAAGTGGAAGAGGCAGTCAGTGTCGCCGATGCGGCAATTATCGTGATATCCGGTAAGAGCGGAGTGGAAGTAGGAACGCAGAAAGCATGGGATATCTGTGAGAAATATAAGATTCCGCGCATGGTATTCGTTACCGAGATGGATGACGACAACGCAAGTTTCCGCCAGGTTGTGGAAGATTTGCAGGAGATGTACGGCAAGAAGATTGCGCCGTTCCATCTGCCAATCCGTGAGAATGAGAAATTTGTCGGTTATGTTAATGTGGTAGCGCAGACTGGTAACCGCTGGAATGATAAAGGAGAAGTTGTAGAGGCAGAGATTCCCGATTATTCCCAGAATAATTTGGAAATTTGCCGTGAGGCTTTGATGGAGGCGGTTGCCGAGACGAGCGAAGAGTTTATGGACCGTTATTTCTCAGGAGAAGAGTTTTCCGAGTTTGAGATTCGTTCTGCGCTGCGCACCAATGTGGTAGATGGAAGCATCGTGCCTATTTCCATGGGTTCCAGTACTTTGGTACAGGGTGTCTACACTTTGTTGGATGATATTATCAAGTACTTGCCAAGTCCTGAGAAACGTCCCTGTAAAGGCGTCAATATGAAGACCAATGAAGTCTTTGACGGTGATTACGATATTGCAAAAGCTAAGAGCGCATATATTTTCAAGACGATTGCAGACCCATTTATTGGTAAATACTCCTTAATTAAGGTGAATTCTGGTGTATTGAAGACCGACGACGTCCTGTACAATGAAGAGAAAGCACAGGAAATGAAAATCGGCAAGCTGTACGTGATGCGCGGTAATAAGGCGGAGGAAGTACCGGAACTTCATGCCGGCGATTTGGGTGCATTGGCAAAATTGACGAAGTCAACGACACGCGACACGCTGTCCACGAAAGCAACCCCGGTTGTCTATGGAAAGACACAGATTTCCACACCTTATACATATAAGCGTTATAGGACGAAGAATAAAGGGGATGAAGATAAAGTTTCTCAGGCATTGCAGAAGCTGATGCAGGAAGATCTGACTCTCAAAGTAGAGAACGACAGCGCCAATGGGCAGACCTTGATTTACGGCATCGGCGACCAGCATCTGGAAGTTGTGGTGAGCAAACTGGCGGAGCGTTATAAAGTAACGATTGAACTGAGCCGTCCGAAGATTGCTTTCCGCGAGACAATCCGTAAGAAATCCGATGTGGAATATAAATATAAAAAACAGTCGGGCGGACATGGGCAGTATGGGCATGTAAAGATGACGTTTGAACCCAGCGGCGATTTGGATTCAACGTATGAATTTGAGCAGCAGGTAGTAGGAGGCGCCGTTCCTAAGAACTATTTCCCGGCAGTAGAGAAAGGTCTGCAGGAGTCCGTATTGAAAGGGCCGATGGCAGCATATCCGGTTGTGGGCATTAAGGCAGTGTTATACGATGGTTCTTACCATCCGGTAGATTCTTCGGAGATGGCGTTTAAAATGGCAACTATTCAGGCATTTAAGAAAGGAATCATGGAAGCTTCCCCGGTATTGTTAGAGCCGATTGCAACCATGAAAGTGGTTGTTCCCGATAAGTATACCGGAGATGTCATGGGTGATTTGAATAAACGCCGCGGACGTGTGCTGGGGATGAATCCTGCAGAGGCAGGAAAGACCGAAGTTACTGCAGATGTGCCGTATATGGAAATTTATGGTTATATGACAGATCTTCGTTCCATGACTGGCGGCAGCGGGTTGTTCTCTTATGAATTTGCGCGATATGAGCAGACGCCGTCCGATATTCAGGAGAAGGAAGTAGAGGCAAGGAAAAACAAACTGGATAACGGAGAAGAATAAGCAATATATTTTTGAAACATGTCAATACGCGCCGGATATGCTGTTTGCTGATAAGCAGAAGTAATCCGTTCTGAGGATGCTGCGCGTCAAGCTACCAAAAGCCAGAGGGGTGGAAGTTGTATTATGAGTAATCAAGAAAACAAAAGTGAATATAGAAATGAACATGAAACTATCAATGAAACTGTAACGGATAATAAGACCGAAAAAGAGGTCGGGAAACAGACAGTGAAAAAGGGAAAGTGGAGCGTACAGGAAGTGAAGCGGTTATACCATGAGACTATCAAAGGCAAGATTACCGTGTCTGTGTTGACCCTGGTAATCATTTCCCTCACGCTTCTGGGGATTATTTCCAGTTATCTGAATAACAGCAGTACAAATTCTACCCTTAAGCGGAATATGAACGCAACGGCACGTGTATCAGCAGAGCGAGTGGAATGGGAGATTACTTCTTATACGAACTTAGCCGAAGATTTGGGAATGACAGCACGTCTTGCCAATGATGAGGCAAGCATAGAGGAGAAAAAGGCGATTGTTGATGAAAGAGTGAAAGTCAATAATCTGGTAAGAGGAGATATCCTTGACAGTACAGGGACTAGTATTTTCACCGGAGAGAGCCATGCGGATACAGATTATTTTCAGGTGACTATGCTGGGCAGCAGTTTTGTGACAGAACCGATTATCAGCGAGGATCAATCTTCTCTGGAAGTGCGTATTGCGGCTCCGTTATGGAAGGAAGGTATTTATGGGACAGAGGTGGTAGGAGTTGTCTATTTGGTGCCGGAAGCAAATTTTCTCAATGAAATTATGGTGGCAATCAATGTGAGCGCTAATGGTTCGGCATACATGCTGGATGGCGAGGGAAATGTGATTGCCCACAAGAATGAGGAATTAGTGAAAGCGAAAGACAACAGTATCAAGGAGGCGGAGACGAATTCCAAGCTGAAGCCGGTGGCAAGACTGGAGAAAAAAATGCTCAATGGTGAAACCGGTTTTGGTACTTACCACTATGGCGGTGTAAAGAAGATTATGGCGTACACGCCGATAGAGAACAGCAGTGATTGGAGCATTGCCATTACAGCGCCGATTTCGGATTTTAATAAAGAGACGATAGTGGGAATAATTATCACGATTTTAATTGTCATAATTTCTATTGTGACGGCGGTATTCATGGTACGCAGGCTTGCGGATAATATCGGGACGCCGATTCATCAGTGCGCCAAGCGTCTGACTGCTTTGGCAAAGGGGGATTTGCATACCGAGGTTCCTGTGATATCCAGCAGGGATGAGACCTTGATTCTTGCTAATGCTACGCAGGATATAGTCTCAGATATGAAGAGAGTTATTGAAGACGTGGATTATATTTTAGGAGAGATGAGCGAGAATAATTTTGGCGTCCATTCTAAAGCGCGTGATTCCTATATAGGGGATTTCAAAGGTATCCTGGAAGCGGTGCGCAAGATTAAATATTCGCTTGCCGATACCATAAACCATATCAAGGAATCTTCCGAGCAGGTAGGATTGGGTTCCACGCAGCTGGCAGACGGTGCGCAGTCTCTGGCAGAGGGCGCTACGGACCAGGCGGCATCGGTACAGGAACTTCTGGCAACGGTCAATGATGTTGCGGAGCAGGTGCAGAGGAATACGGAACATGCTCTTTCCATGAATAAGAAAACCATGGAAATCGGTGAACAGGCAAACGCAAGCAGCGCTTATATTGCAGAGATGACAAAGGCAATGGGCAAAATCAGCGATGCCTCCATGCAGATTTCCAATATTATCCAGACAATTGAGGAAATTGCCGACCAGACGAACCTCCTGTCCTTAAATGCTTCCATAGAAGCGGCAAGGGCCGGCGAGGCAGGTCGTGGATTTGCTGTGGTCGCCGGTGAGATTGGTCATCTGGCAAATCAGTGTACGGATGCCGTGGAGGATACGCGCAAGCTGATTCAGGCAGCATTGAGCGAGGTGGAAAGCGGCAATCATATTGCTGATGAGATGGCACATGTACTGCAGGGAGTCATTGACGGCATGGATGAGATTGTGAAGGCTGTGGATGCAGTGACAGAGAATTCTAATGAACAGAATGTTTCCATGCAGCAGGTCAACGATGCCATTGAAATTATCTCGGAAGTGGTACAGACGAATTCGGCAGCGGCTGAGCAGACTTCCGCTACCAGCCAGGAGCTCTCGGCCCAGGCGGTAGAACTGAACGACATGATTGATAAGTTTCGGCTGAGCGATGAATCGGAAGAAACAGATATTGGCCAAACGGCAGAGGCGGAAGAAACGGAGTTCGAATAAGATAAACTTTTGGCATAACTGCAATAGACGTTGGGAGGTGTATGTGATAGAATATTTATGAGGAGGTGGTACAATGCCGAATACAAATTTGGAAATTACACAAAAAGCAATGGAGGATTTTATTAAAATCCAAAGGCATATGCTGATAGCGCGGAAAGAAAATGCGGTTGAGACTTATGAAAGTTTAAAGAAAGAGTATCTATATTTAAAAAGTTTTCTTAATGTGGCAGGCGTGAACCTCACAGATATTGATGACATCAAAGAATAAACAAATCAGGGCTTTCACAGGAATTTAATTTCTGTCGGAAGCCTTGTTTTGCGAAATATCTGCTGATTTGAGAGGATAGGACATAGACTCTGCCGTAAAAGGGCAGTTTAATATGAGGAAGGAAATGATATATGAAAACAGTATTATGTTATGGTGATTCCAATACTTACGGTTTTAATCCATCAAACGGATTTCGTTATCCGGAAAATGTCCGCTGGACCGGGAGGCTGCAGTCTGCTCTGGGAGATGGTTACAAAATCATAGAAGAAGGCTGTAACGGACGGACGACCATTTTTGACGACCCATTGGAGGGCTGGAAAAATGGGCTTGGATATCTTCGCCCATGCCTGAATTCCCATAAACCCATAGATATTGTGATTATGATGCTTGGGAGCAATGACCTTAAGGAGACATTTCATGCGAGTGCGCGGCAGATAGCGGACGGCGCAGCAGCGCTTGTTGAGGTGATACAGGATTTTACAGCTGAAAAACAGGGATCTGTGCCGGATATTATTTTAGTTTCGCCTCCTGAAATAGGGGAGGGTATCTGCCGTTCACCATTTTATGGCTCATTTACCGAGGAGGCTATAAAACGCTCTCGGGAATTTCCCCAATGGTATAGGATGGCGGCAGAAAAATACCATTGCATATTTTTTGACGCTGCAGAGTATATTAAGCCGTCTAAGGAGGATTCGCTGCATCTGTCGCCTGAGGGACATGCCAGGCTGGCGGAGGAGCTGGCAAAGGTTGTGGGAGAACTTCAATAGAGAAAGGGGAGGCTTCACAAGCCCGCCCTTTTTTCTATTGAATATCATCCTTTTTGTATATATGTCAGTTTATTATTTTTTGGCAGTGGAAAATATTGTGCCGCAGGCAATCTTACTCCCGGAGTTTCCGGAAGGCTGTGTTGTGAAATCATCCGGGTCGCTGTGGACAATGATAGTTTTGCCTATGATATCTGCAATTGTAAAGCGGTCGGTAAAGTATATCATCCATGCAAAACCATCATTTCCGAACAGAGGCGGCATGTCGCCTTCATGAGCAGGATGAGGGCAGGACATGGGATTATAATGGCTCCCGGCGTTTGCATATGGGTCGTCGCTGTCCCCGGTGCAGGACCTGCCCTCGTGAATGTGGAAGCCGAAGATGTTATCCGCACACTCATCATCAGATGTGGGAAGACCATAGAGTTCTGCATTCACTAATACGCCGTCCTCAGCGGAGTAGAAACGGACCATTCCCGCGATTTCGCCGTTTCCAGGATTGCCGGTAATCTCTGCATAGGCAGCTGGCATATGGTAAAGGGCAGTTTCGAGAAAAGCCAGCCCGGGGTTTTCGTAAGCTTTGTTTATATTTGAATGAGACATGGAGATCTCCTGTAATTTTTCTGTTACTTTTATAGTATTGTATGTGGGGGGATTTTGTGATGTTTTCCAAACTGAAAAACTCAAATTCAAATAAACTTGACAAAACCGTGCTGTGTGATAGAATTTTAACAGTGTGACCTAGTACAACGAATAATAAGAGATTCTGAAAAATAAAGACCAGGAGGATAAAAAATGGCAGCACCATATAATCACAGAGCATTGGAAGAAAAATGGCAGAAGATTTGGGATGAGGAGAAAGCATTTGCCGCTACAGACGATTATACCAAACCGAAATATTACGCGCTGGTAGAGTTCCCATATCCGTCAGGGCAGGGGCTTCATGTCGGACATCCGCGTCCTTACACTGCGCTTGATATCGTGGCAAGGAAACGGAGGATGCAGGGCTATAATGTGCTTTACCCCATGGGCTGGGATGCATTCGGACTTCCAACGGAAAATTATGCCATCCAGAATAAGATTCACCCCAAGGTGGTGACGGAGAACAATGTCAAACGTTTCAAGGGGCAGCTCCATGCACTCGGCTATTCCTTTGACTGGGATAGAGAGGTCAACACTACAGACCCCGGATATTATCATTGGACTCAGTGGATTTTTCTCAAATTGTTCAAAGAAGGACTTGCCTATAAGACGGAGATGCCGATTAACTGGTGCACCTCCTGTAAGGTAGGGCTTGCCAACGAGGAAGTGGTGAACGGCGTCTGTGAACGCTGCGGCGCGCCCGTGGTCCGCAAGGTCAAGAGCCAGTGGATGCTGAAGATTACCGAATATGCAGATAAGCTTTTGGAGGGCTTGAATGATGTCGATTATATTGAGCGTGTAAAGGTTTCCCAGCGCAATTGGATTGGCAAGAGCCAGGGCGCGGAAGTGGATTTCCCGATTGCGGGCAAGGATGAGAAGCTGACGGTTTATACCACCAGGCCGGACACGCTGTTTGGCGCAACTTATATGGTTGTCTCCCCGGAGCATCCGATTCTTGATAAATACAAGGACGAGATTAAAAACTGGGAGGAGATTACAGCCTATCGGGAGCAGGCGGCGCGTAAGTCTGATTTTGAGCGTTCCGAACTTGCCAAGGAAAAGACCGGCGTGGAGATTGATGGACTGAAAGCCATCGACCCGGTAAATGACCAGGAAATCCCTGTCTGGGTATCAGATTATGTATTGATGAGCTATGGCACGGGGGCGATTATGGCAGTTCCGGCGCATGATACCCGCGACTGGGAATTCGCCAAGAAATTCAATCTGCCGATTATTGAGGTTGTGGCAGGCGGAGAGAACGTGCAGGAGGAAGCCTACACGGACGTTGCCACCGGCAAATTGGTGAATTCCGGTTTCCTCGATGGACTTGAGGTTGCAGAGGCAAAGAAGAAGATTATAGAATTTTTAGAGGAAAAGAAAATCGGCAAGGGCAAGACCAATTTTAAGCTGAGGGACTGGGTATTTTCCCGCCAGCGTTATTGGGGAGAGCCGATTCCCATTGTAAACTGCGAGAAATGCGGCTATGTGGCGCTGCCGGACAGTGAACTGCCGCTGCAGCTTCCTGAGGTGGACAGTTATATGCCGACAGATAATGGGGAGTCTCCGCTGGCGGCAATGACAGATTGGGTTAATACTACCTGTCCCTGCTGCGGCGGACCGGCAAAGAGGGAGACGGACACCATGCCTCAGTGGGCAGGTTCCTCCTGGTATTTCCTGCGCTATACGGATCCTAAGAATCCACAAGCTCTGGCAAGCAAGGAAGCGCTTGATTACTGGCTTCCGGTAGATTGGTACAATGGCGGTATGGAGCATACGACGCTGCATTTGCTGTACTCCCGGTTCTGGCATAAATTCCTTTATGACCAGGGTGTTGTGCCTACATCCGAACCATACCAGAAACGTACCTCGCATGGCATGATTCTTGGTGAGAATGGCGAGAAGATGTCCAAATCCAGAGGAAATGTTGTAAATCCGGACGATATTGTGATGGATTACGGTGCAGATACGCTGCGTACGTACGAGATGTTTATCGGAGCTTTTGATTTGAGCGCTTCCTGGTCGGAAAATGGCGTCAAGGGCTGCCGCAGGTTCCTGGAACGTGTTTGGAAACTGCAGGATATCCTGGTGGATGGCGATAGC
>CAJUHY010000077.1 GCA_910585895.1 uncultured Lachnospiraceae bacterium | reverse complement strand
ACGTTTTCCAATACTTTCACCGGCGTTGACTGATTTACCGTTGTGCCGTTCCCTACCTGCCCATACTCATTATATCCCCAGCAATATAAGCTGCCGTCTTCTGTGACTGCCGCGCTGTGATTGTCTCCCAATGAAACAGACGATACTTGCTCCAACACTTTCACCGGCTCCGTCTGTGCTTCCGCCTCAGAACCGTTCCCCGCTTGCTGGTACCAGTTGCTTCCCCAGCAATATAAACTGCCGTCTTCTGTAATTGCCGCGCTATGGGCCCATCCCAACGAAGCAGACGATACATGGTCCAGCGTTTTATACGGCAATTCCACAGAATGTTCTGTTCTTCCGTTCCCTATTTCCCCGCTGGTGTTCGACCCCTAGCAATATAACACTCCGTTTTCTGTAAGCGCCGCACTGTGATTCAGTCCCAGATATACGTTTGCTACCGGCGCCTCCGTTTCCGCGGCATCCGTTTCTGCTGCCGCCGCTTTTGCTTCGCCTGTTACAGATAATCCTGCTGATAGGACAGAACTTATGGTAATTGCCGTAATCAAAAAAACAGATATTATTTTTTTCTCATAAATACCTCCTCCTTTGGAATCAATATGCTTTTGGTCACAATTTCTTAGGGTTTTGTATCGTTAATATATGAGCATAGTATAACATACCTCAGAAGATAATACCATTTCTTTAATATTTTGTTCTGCTGCACACTTGCCACAGATACCCACACCCTCAGCATAGCAATGGAAAACGCACCTCCACCCTAAAACAACCCTCCTGCAAAAACGCCTCAATACTCCCTCCCATCTGCTCCGTGAATTCCTTGGCAATGGCAAGCCCCAGACCGGTAGTCTTGCGGCTTCTAGATAAGTCTGTCGTATAGAAGCGTTCAAAAATCTGCTGCAAATCTTTTTCCTCTATCTGTTCTGTATGATTAGCAATAACGATTAGCGCATAACCTTTATCCGATGTAAGAGAAAAGTGATAATTTCCCATTCCATGCAGCAATGCATTTTTAATCAGGTTTTCCAATATTCTGGAAAACGCATGGCTGTCCGCCTGGATAAACATAACTTCTTGGCAAATCTCAACCTGCGGCTCCAAACCTTTTACCATAAAATCTTCGTAAAACATGGAAATAAGCTCTGCAAACGTATTGCCCACATTTATTCGCTGCGGATTCAGCTGAAATTCTCCAGCCTCAAGCCTGGCGTATTCAAAAAGCTGATTTAAAATATCCCCAAGTTCTTCCAGCCTGCGCTCCACAACCCTTAAATATTCTGCTTTCTTCTCCGCTGGGACATCTTTGTTTTTTTGCAGCTGGAGATAGCCTTTTACAGACGTCAGCGGTGTACGGATATCATGTGAAATACTGACAATGCTCTCCCGATAACTACGATTTGCCTTACTCAGGCGTCGTTGATTCTGCCTATACTTTTCGATTACATGATTGAGAACATTGATAAGTTCCTCTGTTTTCCCCACAGGATAAGCAGAGGTCAGCAAAAAATTGCTTTCCTCCGCTTCTATAAACAACAACTGCTCTTTGATATGATTGATTTGTTTTCGGTAGTATCTCAGGCGCAGCAGGCAGACCGCCGCTGCTGCCGCCAAAAATATACTCAAACACGCGAGAATTATTTCCATATATTCTTCCTTTATAAATCCATTATTTTACATCCGTCCTCTTGAAATGCAAAACGCCAAGCGCCGCCGCTATCATAAACCACACTGCTGACACCAGAACACTCCTTACCAAAAATTCTGCTGAAAAATCCACAGTAGGGCAGGCTGCTACTAAATCCAGCACCCAATACTTAGAAGGCTCAATTTCCATTTGGTGAAATACAAGGTCGAGACCTGCTGTAAGTGTTGTAGAAAACATCAGCGCCCCAATACTCACGGAAATTCCTGCCGCCAGATTTCTGGTAAGTTCCCCCACCAGCATATAGATTGCGGCAACCGCAGCTCCAAACATTAACTGAAGCCCTATATAGACAACAACGTCTTCCCAGGCTGTGGCAGCAAATAGCTCCCATCCCATAAACGGAATCCCCAAGCATATCGTTACCAAGGCCACTACTGATTCAAATACCAGCATAAGCATTAAAACGGGTATCATTTTTGCAGTAAAAATGGCAAATCTCGAATACCCCTTTCCTACCAGATTTTTGATTGTGCCGGCAGAATGTTCTCGTATCACAAAAATACTTACCAGCACAGCGGCAATGATTCCTACAAAATGACCTCCAAACATCTGCTGCAGGACGCCGATTACCCCTATCTCCTGCAGCATGGATTGCGGCGTCCCAGACGCCCCCGCATCTCCTGCATTGGGAGATACGATGACGCCAGCAGTACCATTGGCAATTTCTCCCTGGTTTATTTTATCAATCATCACCAAAGAGCCATAAAGCAATAATACAAGAGCTGCCGCCACCAATACGCCAATATAAATACCCTTACTTTTCCTTAATTTATAAAATTCTGCACTAAGTAAATTAATCATTTGACGCACCTCCCAATAAATCCATAAAATATCCTTCCAAATCCTGACCTGCAAGATAACTTTCTTTCAGATGTATACCGTTCTCGACTAACTCCCGATTCATAATCCAGGAATTGTCAAGCCCATCAAATACCCGAATAACACCTTCTTCCGGCACATCGAATTCCGTGATATGACATTTTTCTTCCAAAATAGCGGAGGCACGCTGTGCATCATCGACGACTAATTTCACACATCTTCTGCATCTGCTTTCCAAATCCTCTGCTGCAAATTCCTCTATCAATACGCCTTCCTTGATAATTCCATAGCTGGTTGCAATCTTGGACAATTCCCCCAAAATATGGCTGGAAATCAAAATTGTAATCTGTTTTTCCCGGTTGAGCTTCGATAAAAGATCACGCACTTCCTTAATTCCCTCCGGGTCCAATCCATTGATAGGCTCATCCAATATCAGAAAATCAGGACTGCGAAACAGCGCAATGGCAATTCCCAAACGTTGCTTCATGCCCAGGGAAAAATTCTTAACTTTCTTTTTTCCTGTCTGGGAAAGCCCTACAAACTCCAACATTTCATCCACTGTCTGCTTTCTGGCAATCCCAAGGCTTCTGCGCACAACTTCCAGATTGTCCCTCGCTGTCATCGTTCCATAAAGCCCCGGCTGTTCAATCAATGTCCCTATACGCTGCCGCTGCATTTCCAGGTCTCCTGAGCCAAACAGCTCCATGCTCCCCGCTGCGGGCGCCGCAAGTCCTGCCACAATTCTCATAAATGTTGTTTTCCCCGCACCATTTTTGCCGATAAAGCCGTATATATCTCCCTTTTTCACATGCATACTTACATGGTCCACTACGGTATGTTTCCCATATATCTTGGTAATACCATCCGTATTCAACGCATAATCCATACTGTTCCTCCTCCAGCCGAGTTACTGAACCGCTTTTCTACAACCTGCGCCACAAATATGTAAATCTGTAGGAACGGTAACTGCCCTGATATTTTCTTTCACAAGAAACAGTATAGCAGCCGACTTTTTAGAAACTTTAGATAAAATATAAAGAAAGTATAAAGTTACCCCATTTTAAACCCAATGCCCCACACAGTCTGAATATAAGTTTCATCTGGACAGACCCTGGCAAGTTTCTGACGGATATTGCTGATGTGCACATTGACGGCATTCTCCTCTCCCAGAAATTCTTCGTTCCACACAGACTGATAGATATTGCTCCTGGTATATACTTTCCCTGGATGGCGCATCAGAAGTTCTAAAATTAAATATTCCCTCTTCGTCAGGGATATTTCCTGCCCTGAAGCCTGCACCTGAAGATTTTCTGGATAAATTCTTAGATTTTTGTATTCCAACACCTTTTCAGAACCAATAGAAATTGTGGATTCTCCGCCCTCTGTACTGCGCCGCAGAACTGCTTCTAACCTTGCCAAAAGCTCCTCCGTGTCAAAAGGCTTCACCACATAATCATCTGCTCCGGCACGAAGCAATGACACTCTGGTCTGTACGTCATCCCGCGCCGAGGAGACAATGACGCAGACATGGGGATGCTCATTTTTTATGTTATGTAAGACATCCTCTCCATTCATCCCCGGCAGCATCAAATCCAAAATCACCGCCTCCGGCACACGCTTCTCCATGCACAGCAACGCCTCTGTCCCGGAAAACGCCTGCATTGTCTCATATCCCTGACCTGTGAGAAGTTCCTTTAACATCAGACTAATATCACAGTCATCCTCCACAACCAAAACTAATATCGCCATAATCTGCTCCTTTTCTTCTTTTAAAAAGACACTTTTACACTTTTGCATCACAAGGCTTCCCTATTAGAATGATAAAATAGCCAAAGGCAGCATTCCCGCCTCCGGCTATTTTTATCTGACGTCATGTCTTATCTTACTGAATTATCTCTAAAACCTGTCTCTATTTTTTATTTTCAAAAAAATCTTCCACTGTCTTCACTATAAAATCATCCGGCATGGTTTTTAACAGATATCCTTCCGGTTTTAACGCTTTAACATTTCTAACGCTCTCCTTGTCTCCCCTGCCCGTCAGAAACATTACAGGAATATCAGCGATATCTTTATCGGAGCGAATCATCTCCAATGCCTGCTTTCCATCGCAGATGGGCATCTCATAATCCAGCAGAACCAGATCCGGGCGGTTGACCGCTATAATCTTAATTGCAGAAATGCTGGAGTCAGACTCTATCACATCATATTTCTCTGCCAGGAGATTTCGTATGCGGGCAAGCATAAACTCAGAATCGTCCACCACAAGAATTTTATGTCGGCGATTTTCCTGCTCCTCATTTTCTTTCACCAGATAATCCCTGACTGCGTTCATGGCATTCTGATGGTTAATCTCTGAGACAATTTTACCGCTGATAGGCTCAGCAGATACCGCGCTGAAAGCAAAATACCCTTCCTCCGTACTGAATAACAGACTGCAGGAAGGATGCTCACGCTCAAAAGCTTTCAAAAGCTGCTCATGAGTCAGCAGACTTTCATCCTCGAGCGTCATCAAATCAAATGCCGGTATACGCTCCCTGATTTGTTCTAAAAACTGCCGTGTCAGGTAACGGGTGACATTAAGCACCATGTCATCTACCTTGGGGTAATCTGAATTTAGTATATTACTGATAATTTTCAGCAAAAGCCGGTCCTCAAAGACAAGCGTAATCTGCCATCTCTCCTTGTTCTCCCCACTGTACACCATGCGGCAGCAAAATACTTTGCCGAAATCCTCCCCGGCGTACTGCCCGCTTATCATCTTCGCTTTCAGTTGAAACATCTCCTGCACAAGCTGGATTATCGTTGTCTCCAGCACATCCTTTTCTTCCTCATGCGGGATATCTCTCCATTTACTGCCCGTCTTTCCTACAATTGCCTGGTCCTCGGTCACCGTATGTGAAATCACCCAGCCAATGCAGACGCCTAAAAAATGCCGGATAGAATCTGTCGAATACTGTGACTTCTCCATCTCCTCTTCCAATGCCGGTACTGTCTTGTACCGGAAATCATCATGCAGACGCTTGTGAATTTCATAATCACTATAGCCAATAGACTGCATATACTTTTCTTCATGTTCAAAATGCTTTTCCGTATGGCCTTTCAGGTATTTAATGCCTTCCCGGCATACATGCTCACTCTTTTCCTCACGTTCACTGAGACTAATCAGCTTATTCATTGTCGAAAAGAGTACCTGGCGTTCCTTATCAATAAAGTCCACACCGATATCATAGCTGTCATCCCATGCGATATGGCTCATGTTACATCTCCTCCATTTAAATATTATGTCATATTATAGCACAATTTCTATTTTATGCCTAGCGTGATTTTCCAAGTAGTTCTTCAAATACTGCATATTTTTTCAAGAAATGAACATGCAACTGTCTGCCAGTCACATCCATTTCCTAACATATTATATTCCTCAAAGCTCTCGTTGTTAAGTATATCCCGCATCTGCGTATACTCTCCCTGCACTCCTTTACAGTCCCTTCATAATCTAATATATCGAAGTCTCCAGCATACCGTCTACAAATCCATTTTCATATATATAGAAGTCTCCAGCGGTCTGTCATTATAACATTCAATTTCATAAAATCCATATTTCTTATATATATAAATTGCGCTTTCACAAAAAGGCAAGGTATCCAAAAGCATATGCCGGTAACCAATATCCCTGGCGTCATCTATAATCTGGCGAATGAGGATTTCCCCTATCTTTTTACCTTTGAACTGCGGTTTCACATATAACCGTTTCATCTCACAATTTTCGGTGTCTATTTTTTTCATACCTATACAGCCGGCTAATTCCCCATCGCTGTAAGCCAGATATAACCTTCCTTCCGGCAAACCGTATTTCTTTTCCAAATGTTCCAGTTCATCATCATAATTCTGCTGCCTAAGATATTTTTCAAATGAAGAATCTCCTGCAATTAACATATCTGTATATTCTGAAAACAGACTGCGGACTTTCTGATGAAAATTATATGCTAACATCAATCTGACTGACATCCTTTTACCTCCAAACCTGTGTTATCCTTGTACATTTTAGCATATCCTTCCCCTATCTGCAAGCAAGGATTCTCTTTATGAAAACAAATTACTTTGATACGCCAGCTGTATCATAAACCCTACAGGCAGTGCAGGATATTTCATTTGATTAAAATCCCCAACAAAAAATAACCCTTTGCCAGGATAATAAAATGCAAATGAGCCTGTCGATCCTCTATGACCTACCAAATCACCATGCCCCAGAAAGGACGTGGAAAATCCGCCCATTTTTATTCTCATATAGCCGCTTCCATAATAGATAGGAAACATTTTGATGCTGTTTTTTGCCAATCTTTATATGAATCTGGTGAAAGCGTGTCAAATTATAACTATTTCCAAGTTGTAATAAGCGGAAATCTTTCCATATCATTTATCCGTGACGATGGCAGCGCTTACAGTCTTTCAAACGGCAGTAAAAATTACATTATTGGTGAAATGGATTTATTTGTAGTTGGTGATGATAATGTTCTTGCTGAAGCAATAAGTCCCCTTCTTACAATTGCAATTGACACAGTTCAATATCTCAATTATATGCAATTCAAATGCGACAATCATATTTTATCCGGAATAGAAAAAACCGCTTTTAGACTTCATTGCAGCCCAAGACAGCTTCAGCGTATTTTAAATCAACTTGAAAAAGATAATGTCGTAACCAAAATTGGAAAAGGCAGGTACATTATGAAAATTTTCCATAGCGCTTCATCAAATAACTTATGATACACTTTTTCCCCAAAGTAACGCAAAGGCAGATGGAGCAGTATTGTGCTATTTATAATAACCTTCCACCCCCAGTCCAAAAGTTGCCCAATAATTTGCCTTCTTCATCTCATCTTCATACTCTTCTCTGGTTAGCGGTTCGCCGCTTTCTTTAGCCTCCTGCTCCATTTCTATAATATCCTCCGGAATATTCTGTCTGAATATCCCTATACTGGTCTCCAAAAATCCATAAGAATAACCGTTCTCGCTATCATCAATCTCTCCGTTATTATGCTCTGACAAAATTGTATATACCTCGTCAGCTGCAACCAGGAACGGACAAATCCCATATATTTCAGGCTGCAGTCTGCTGTCATGACCAGCTAAAAATTCAATGAATTCAAGTTCATTGTTATTATTAAAATCAAACCGCAGCTCATTATTATAATAATAGTAAGAATTCTTCCATTGCTCCGGTCTTCCCAGAATTTCTTCTACCGCTTCTCTGGAACAGTTTAATGAAATTTCCTCACCGTTTAACACGATACCCTCTAATGGCTTTACCTGTACTTTCACTATCATTTTCCTCCTTCATCTTCAGCGCTATAAATATCATGCAGCGTTCCATATTATATGAGATTTATTGTACTGAGTCTGAACGATTAATGCAATCCTTTTACGCTTACTTATTCACCAGACACAATACGCACGGCCGCAGCCATCCCCCCATCCCCATAAGACGGACTTGCTATAAATTCATTGGATATGTTGCTGAAACTTTTGCCTTGTGACTTTGCGTGAATCATTTCACTTTCCCATCCATAAAGCCTGGAAATAGATGTGGCCTCAATCCCCAGGATAGCCTCTGTCAGATGTTCCTGATAACATTTTCCATGTTTTTCGATTATATAACGCATGAGCTGCAGACGCTTTTCCATACTTTTTATATTTGATGAGACCGGCGTAGTACGATAATTTATCAGGGGTTTTTGCACAATTCCAATATATGTATCGGGGGCAGTTTCCAACATACTTAAAAAGAAATCCCAGTCTTCAAAACCACTGCGCATTGTTTCATCATACCCACCGCATTGCTTCCATACCTGGCGGCGAAAAATATGTGTTGCAGGGCAGCAATTACGTGCAAGAAATGCCGCAGCATTTCCCCCATGCGGGCGTACAATGGAGTCAAGAACACCAAACGTTTGCAGCCAGGATGAGGCAGCAATCATGGATGGATTTTCATTAAATAACTTACTGACTTCTTCAATGAAAGACGGTTGAAGGCTGTCATCCCCATCAAGCGCCAACACCAACGGAGCCTTAACTTCACGAATGCCCGTATTCCTTGCTGCCGACACCCCCTGATTGGACTGGCGAATTACCAGTACCGGAACAGGCAGGCCGCTGTCTGTTTCTATTTCATGCAAAACATTCTTAGACATTTCATCCGTTGTCCCATCATCCACAATAATAATTCTTTTGGGTCTTGCAGTCTGGCAGCACAATGAATCAACTGCTTCATGAATCATAGATTTCTGATTAAAACTCGTAATAACAGCTTCGATTTCGTTATTTATGTACACAACATTCACCTCCATAGTTATTAAAAATTCCTATACACTTTATATCGCCTTTGCTATACAGTTCTTATACCCTATATCTAGTTTTTAATGTAAATAGAATAGGAAAACGCCGACCCCCATCATCTGAGCCAGCGTTACCTGCGTTTCTGTCAAACTTTCCTACAAACTAAGCTGGGACACAATTCCACTGATTGTCTCCACAGAATGGTTAAGCGCTTTACTCTCCTCCTCATTCAGCGAAATCGGCACATGGGTCTCCACCCCATTCGCCCCGACAATTGCCGGCATACTGAGGGCAATTCCATAGTAAGCGGCATTCTTTTTCTCAATAATTTCATAGGCGCTGTTCTTGACATCTTCGGCAATCTCCCGCAGCACCTGCTCATGGTTGAAATGTCAGCGAGGGCCTCAAGTCTCCTGCTGGCAGGCTTTGCAATATCTGAATTATCAACAATGATTACCGCGTAATCCTCTTTCACATGCTGATTTACAAGGGCGGGATAATTCATTACACAAATAGTCATGTGCTTGTAAAATTGGGAGGGTTATGGTAGTATGGAGATACGAAAACAGAAAGGAAAGCACGTGGGAAGATTGACAGTGACAGAACAGATAGACCAGAAACATCAGGAAGATTTAC
>CAJUHY010000076.1 GCA_910585895.1 uncultured Lachnospiraceae bacterium | reverse complement strand
ATGTATTCATATATGAAAGGTGAACTGGTTGAGATTTTGGAGGATACCATTGTACTTGAAGTAAACAATATTGGTTACAATATCCATATCCCCGCCAGTTTAATTGACAGTTTTAGCGGAACTGGGCAGACAGTAAAGATTTATACTTACTTTCATGTGAAGGAAGATTCCATGAAACTCTATGGATTCCTTACAAGAGACGATATTAATATCTTTAAGCTGCTGTTAGGAGTCAGTGGGATTGGACCTAAAGGCGCGCTGGCCATTTTAACGGTTATGACCCCGGACGACCTGCGTTTTGCCGTACTTGGCGATGATGCCAAAACAATTGCCAAGGCTCCGGGAATTGGCAATAAGACGGCACAGCGCTTAATCTTAGAGTTAAAGGACAAGTTGAATCTTGAAGATGCGTTTGCCGCTAAATCCGTACATGTTGCTGCCGAATCAGAGAATTCAGCTTCCGGCGTCAAAAGTGAGGCTGTGCAGGCATTGACGGCGCTTGGGTATTCCTCAACGGAAGCCTTAAAGGCAGTAAATGGTGTAGAGTTTACCGAGGGCATAACGGTAGAAGAGGTTCTAAAGGCAGCGTTAAAACAGATGGCATTCTTATGATGGAGGATAACATGGCTACAATCAAAGAAATGAAAGCGGAAGATGCGCAAGCGGTACTGAAAATGATGAAAATATTTTATGATTCCCCTGCTGTTTCACATGACGTGCCAGAAGACACGATGAAACGCAACATTGAGGCGTGTACCAGCGAGAATCCGTTTATCGAAGGCTACATATTCCGGGAGCAGGAGAACATTGCAGGGTATGGCATGACTGCCAAAAGCTTTACCACTGAATTTGGCGGGAACTGTATCTGGGTGGAAGACCTTTATATCATGCCACAATACCGTGGCAGCGGCATTGGCACACAGTTTCTTTCTTATGTGGAAGAGCGTTTTCTTGGTCAGGCAGTGCTCTTAAAACTGGAAGTGGAACGAAACAATACCGCAGCGGTTGAAGTATACAAAAAATGCGGTTATGAGGAACTTCCCTATATGGAGATGGTAAAAGAACTGTAAACCCTCCCGCAGCAAACATTAATTTTAGGGAAACGCTGATTAAAGCGTTTTCCGTGCGCATCCAACGGAGTATCTAAGGAAATAATGATTTAATCAGTATTTCCTTAGCATTAAAAAATAGGGTTTCGTGCTGCCAGTAGGGGTCTATTGATTTCTGGCATAATCTAAGCTATAATTGTCAGAGATTTTGAATGGAACATCAGAAAGGATTTACCTTCATGGAAAAACGTGTAATCTCCACCCAGATTCAGGAGGAGGACCAGAAAATTGAAACAAGCCTTCGTCCTCAGCATTTGGAGGAGTATATTGGACAGGAGAAAGCTAAAAAGACTTTAAAGGTTTATATAGAAGCGGCAAAACAGAGAGGGGAGGCATTGGACCATGTACTGTTCTACGGCCCCCCGGGTCTTGGCAAGACAACGCTTGCCGGGATTATCGCCAATGAGATGGATGTGCATATGAAAATCACATCCGGTCCGGCTATCGGCAAACCAGGGGAGATGGCAGCCATATTGAGCGGTCTTCAGGAAGGAGATATTCTTTTTGTTGATGAAATCCACCGTCTGAACCGTCAGGTGGAAGAGGTGCTTTATCCTGCTATGGAGGATTATGTAATTGACATTATGATAGGAAAAGGCGCCACAGCGCGCTCTATCCGTCTGGATTTGCCGCATTTTACGCTGGTAGGGGCTACGACAAGGGCAGGACTTTTGTCTGCGCCATTGCGGGACCGTTTTGGCGTGATACATCACCTGGAATTTTACAATCCTGAAGAATTAAAAACCATTGTGCTGCAGTCAGCAGTCAAACTTGACGTGGAGATTGATGAGGGCGGCGCATTTGAACTGGCACGGCGTTCGCGGGGGACTCCGCGTCTCGCGAACCGTCTGTTAAAACGCGTGAGAGATTTTGCTCAGGTCAAATATGATGGCAGAATTACGAAAGATGTGGCTGCTTTTGCTTTGGACCTTCTGGAAGTTGACAAATTCGGACTCGACCAGAACGACCGCAGCATTTTAATGACCATGATTGAGAAATTTAAGGGAGGACCCGTGGGGCTTGATACGCTGGCAGCAGCTTTGGGGGAGGATTCCGGCACCATAGAGGATGTATACGAGCCTTACCTTGTAAAAAACGGCTTTATCAACCGGACGCCCAAAGGGCGGGTGGCAACAGATTTTGCTTATAAGCATTTTGGCATAACAGCTTGAAAAAGTTATGACATCTGCTATAATGATTGAAAGTAACTTATATGCGTAGAAGAAAGAAATGAGGATGATTTATGGGAGGATTTTTTGGAGCGGCAACCGCTGATGATTGTGTATTTGACTTGTTTTTTGGTATTGATTACCATTCCCATTTAGGGACGAAACGCGGTGGAATGGTGGTCTATGGAGAAGGCGGATTTGACCGTGCCATCCATAATATTGAAAATGCGCCGTTTCGTACCAAGTTTGACAAAGATATACAGAAGATGTCCGGTTACATGGGAATCGGCTGTATTTCTGATTACGAGCCACAGCCGCTTTTGGTACGCTCCCATCATGGGACATACGCTATTACTACAATAAGCAAGATAAATAATATCAAGGAACTGACCGAAATGCTCTTTGAGCGGGGACATTCACATTTTCTGGAAATGAGCGGGGGAGACATCAATGCCACTGAGATGATAGCCTGTCTTATCAACCAGAAAGAGAACCTGATAGAGGGTATCCAATATGCATTGGAATCTGTCGATGGTTCCGTTTCCATCCTTCTGATGAATGAGAAGGGTATCTATGCGGCAAGAGATAAATATGGACGTACGCCAGTTGTCATCGGCAGGAAGGACGATGCTTTTTGCATATCCTTTGAGAACTTTGCATACAGGAATCTTGGGTATAAGGATTATAAGGAACTGGGTCCGGGAGAGATTGTCGTGGTTACAGACAAGGAGTGCACGACCTTATCCGCCCCTGGCAATGAAATGAAAATCTGCACATTCCTGTGGGTTTACTATGGTTATCCGGCCAGTTCTTATGAGGGGACAAGCGTAGAGCAGATGCGTTACGATTGCGGTCAGAGAATGGCAAAAAGAGATAATGTAAGCCCTGATATTGTCGCAGGAGTGCCGGATTCCGGGACAGCACACGCCATCGGATATGCCAATGAATCGGGCATTCCGTTTTCCAGACCGTTTATCAAATATACACCTACCTGGCCGCGTTCCTTTATGCCTACCATACAGAGCCAGAGGGATTTGATTGCCAAGATGAAACTTCTGGCAGTGGAGGAACTGATACGCGGAAAGAGCCTGCTTCTGATTGATGATTCCATTGTCAGGGGGACGCAGCTTCGGGAGACCACAGAGTTTCTCTACGAGAGCGGAGCCAAGGAAGTTCATGTGCGCCCGGCATGTCCGCCGCTTCTTTACGGTTGTAAATATCTGAATTTTTCACGTTCCACCTCAGAAATGGACCTGATTGCCCGCAGGGTCATCGACCGTCTGGAGCAAGGGAATGTGACGGATGAGGTGTTAGAGGAGTATGCAGACCCGGAGTCGCCGAAATATGAACAGATGGTAGAGGAAATCCGCAAGGAGCAGAATTTTACTTCCCTGAGGTTCAACCGCCTGGATGATATGCTGGATTCTGTGGGTATTGATAAATGTAAACTGTGTACTTATTGCTGGAATGGCAAAGAGTGACAGTGAAGCAGTCTGCAGGGTTATATATTAATTTGTAATTCAGGGAGGAAATATAAATATGTCAGTGAAAACCAGCGCGGATGTGTTGATTGGTGGGAAAATATATACTTTGAGCGGTTATGAGAGTGAAGAATATTTGCAGAAAGTGGCAAATTATATCAATAATAAGCTCAATGAATTTGATGAGATAGAGCAGTTCCGCCGGATACCGGCGGACATGAAAGCAACGCTTTTAGAACTCAATATTGCTGATGATTATTTTAAAGCAAAAGAACAGGCTGAGACATTAGAAAAGACCGTCCGCGAGAAGGAGCGGGAAATCTATGAACTGCAGCACGATTTGATTTCTGCCAAAATAAAGGTCGAAAGCAGCGAAGAGACCGCATCCAACCTGGAAAAGGAGAACAAAGAGCTCTTGCTGAATAAGGCCAAACTGGAGACCTCGCTCGCCGATGCCTTGCTTGGCAAAGTAAAAGGGCAGACATTGGCAGGACAGGAACATAAAATATCTGGTTCGGAACAGCCTGTTTCATCTGCGGAGCAGAATGGAAACAAAAAACAAAATTCCAACAGAAAAAAATAATACTTATAGAAGCTGCTGTAAAGGTGGTCCTCATACAGACATTGTATGGATTTTCACGTAACAGTTCAGCCTTAAAATGTTTTTCCACAGTTTCTACTGCGGCTATTTTCGCTAACATATGAAAATATTTATGGGATATTTTATAAGTTCAAAGGATTTCCCATAAATATTTTTATGCTATTTGTATAATAGCCGCTGCGGAAACTGCAATTAAAATCTTTAAGGCTGAACTGTTACATTTTCACATTTGCGGCAGCTTCTTAGCGTTGCGTGAGAAGCATCATTTGCGCAAATAAACAGGAGGGATGGCAATTTGTGTAAGAAGACAGAGCTTTTAGCTCCGGCAGGCTCTTTTGAGATTTTAAAGGCAGTAATTCATGCTGGGGCAGATGCCGTATATGCTGCTGGAAATAGATTTGGCGCCCGCGCATATGCTGCAAACTTCACAGCAGAAGAGATGCTTGCAGCAATTGATTATGTGCATTTAAAGGGAAAACGGCTTTATCTTACGGTAAATACATTGTTGAAAGAGCAGGAAATAGAGGAATTATATGATTATCTCTGCCCATTTTATGAGGCTGGGCTGGATGCGGTAATTGTGCAGGATATGGGCGTCCTGCACTTTGTCAGGGAACAGTTTCCCAAACTGCCCATCCATGCCAGTACCCAAATGACAGTTACCGGGGCTTACGGAGCTAAACTGCTGTTGGAAAATGGCTGTCAGAGAATTGTCACAGCCAGAGAATTATCTTTAGCAGAAATTTCCCATATTTATCAGACGACAGGTGCAGAGATTGAGAGTTTTGTCCATGGTGCGCTCTGTTACAGCTATTCCGGTCAATGCCTTTTGAGCAGCATGATTGGCGGCAGAAGCGGGAACCGCGGCAGATGTGCGCAGCCTTGCCGGCTGCCTTATGAGTTTTGTCAAATGTCGGACAAATCAATGAACAGCAAGCAGCGGGAGAATTATCCCCTGAGTTTAAAAGACCTCTGTGCGATTTCCATAATTCCTGAACTTATCAAAAGCGGTATCCATTCCTTTAAGATAGAAGGGAGGATGAAACAGGCGGAATACGCGGCCGGAGTTACCGGCATTTACCGCAAATATCTTGATTTGTATGAAGCTAATCCAGGGCAGCGATATCATGTAAGTGCTGCGGATTATCAGCAGCTGTTGGATTTGGGAAACCGCTGCGGATTTACCGATGGATATTATAAAAGGCATAACGGTAGGGACATGGTTACCTTTCACAAGCCCTCCCATGAGAAAAATCATGGGCATCTGCAATTTGCAATTTCTGAGGATGCTGCCAACGAAGATAAAGAAAAAATAAAGGGAAATTTAAGACTTTCTATAAACAATCCTGCAAATCTTGTGCTAGAATATAATGGGATACGGGCAGAAGTTAGCGGGGATATCGTGCAGATAGCACAAAAACAACCCCTGGCTAGGCAGACTGTGCTTGAGAAGATGAAAAAAACAGGAAATACGCCGTTTCAGTTTGGACAGTTAGAATTGGAACTGGAGGAAAACAGTTTCCTTCCGGTAGGCGCTTTAAATGAACTGCGTCGGGCAGGAATCAGTAGACTGACAGAACTTGTACTGCAAAAGTACCGCAGGCTGCCGCCGAACAAGCAAACGGCAGAGCCAAAGGGACTAAAGACTGCCAGGGAGATCGCATCCGTTAATCAGCAGGACCAGGATATTGCTGTGCCGAAAAGACAGTCCTGCAAGAGGCCGTCGGAAACATCATTGCCCCTGTCCGTCCTCACAGAGACGTTAGAACAATTTGAGATTTCATTAAAACAGCTGCAGACAGCGCGCATTTATCTGGAATCATCCGCCCTCGAACGAGAACATCTTGGCAGCGAATTAAAAAACCTGACAATGCGTGCACACGAAGCAGGAAAAACATGTTATTTGGCATTGCCGCATATTTTCCGTATGGAGACGGCAAAATGGTATGAAACATACTGGCAGCAGATATCCGGGGCAGGAGCGGACGGTTATCTTGTGCGCAGCCTCGAGGAACTTGCTTTTCTGTTGGAAATGGGCGTGTGCAGTTCTGTGATACAGGGCGATTATCATTTATATGTCTTTTCAAGAGAAGCAATAAGGGGCTGGGAGATGTTGTCTTTAAAGCAATATACATTGCCGGTGGAATTGAATGCCAGGGAAGTAAGGGATTTAGGCTGCGGCGGCGAAATGATTATTTACGGCTATCAGCCGGTAATGTTCAGTGCCCACTGTCTGCAGAAAAATACCAGAGAATGCAGTCAAAGAGAACGCGTTTCCTATCTGAAAGACCGCTATGGCAAGTTCTTTCCGGTAAAAAACTATTGTAAAGAGTGTTACAATATTATTTACAATATCAGCCCGCTTGCCTTGTTCCATCAATTTCGGCAAATCCAGATGATTCAGCCAGCGAGCGTACGCATTTCCTTTACTATGGAAGAGGGCAGAGAGATAGAACAGGTTTTCCAGTATTACCGGCAGGCATTAGCTGGAACCTTAGACAAAAACAGCTATCTGAAAGAGTTTACCAATGGGCATTTCAAGCGAGGAGTCGAATAGCGTATGGTACATTTGATTACAGAAATATCGAAATACACAATGATTATCCTGTTTGCACTGTATACCTACCAGTGTTTTTCATCCTTAAAGCGCAGTGTGGACAAGGAAGAACAGGCAGAGAAATACCGCAGCCAGGTCGTATACATGTATATGTTCCACCTGAATGCTTACGCGGTTTTATTTGCTTCCACCCTAAATACTGAGATTTTGAAATTCTATGCCATGCAGGTTGTGTTTTTTGCGGCAGTGCAGATTTGCTACGGCATATTTTATAAACGTGTATCCAAGCTGGTGGTAAATAATATGTGTATGCTTTTATGCATCGGATTTGTAATGCTGACACGGCTCTCCTATGAACATGCTGTGAAGCAGTTTTGGATTGCCGTTGTTTCAATGGCTGTTACCATGCTGATTCCCTATTTTATCAGTAAATGGACGTTTTTGCGTAACCTGACCTGGGCGTATGCGCTTGCCGGTATCACCATGCTGGGCGTGGTTGCTGTGTTGGGAGCAGTCTCACATGGCGCAAAATTGTCATTTTCTGTAGCAGGGATTGCGATTCAGCCTTCGGAATTCATCAAAATCATCTTTGTATTTTTCGTAGCATCCATGTTCTATGAATCCACAGAATTTATGCAGGTAGTGAAAGCAACCGTAGTGGCGGGTCTTCACGTGATAATCCTTGTGTTGTCAAAGGATTTGGGCGCCGGGCTGATTTTTTTCATTGCCTATATGGTGATGCTGTATGTGGCAACCAGGAAATTGTATTATTTTGCAGGCGGACTATTGTGCGGGGCAGCAGCTTCTGTGGTGGCATACCATCTGTTTAACCACGTGCGTGTGCGCGTGGTAGCATGGCAGGACCCTCTTGCCGTTTTTGAGAATGAAGGAAACCAGGTGTCCAATTCTCTGTTTGCCATCGGCACAGGCGGTTGGTTTGGCATGGGACTGAATCAGGGAATGCCCAACAAGATACCAGAGGTTAAGCAGGATTTTATTTTTTCGGCAATCTCAGAAGAACTGGGCGGAATTTTTGCCGTCTGTCTGATATTGGTCTGCGTCAGCTGTTTTTTAATGTTTCTCAATATTGCCATGCAGATGAAAGATTCTTTTTATAAACTGGTGGCTTTGGGACTGGGGACAATCTATGGATTCCAGGTTTTACTCTCCATCGGCGGGGATATCAAGTTCATCCCCTCCACGGGTGTGACGCTGCCTTTGGTCAGCTATGGCGGAAGTTCACTGTTGAGCACGTTGATTATATTTGCCGTTATCCAGGGATTGTACCTGCTGCGTGAGCGGACGGAAGCGGAGCGGGAGGCACAGAAAAAAGAAGCGGCAAAAAAACAGCCGAAAAAGACTGGCGGCAAGAAAGATGACGCCATGAAGAAACCCAAACGGAAAGGAGGCAAATCATCCCATGAAGAAAACATCCACGGAACGAAAGTCGAAAACTTCGACTAGGCGGGCAAATAACCGCGAGTTTGTGATTATTACCTATCTGTTTGTCGCTGTATTTATTATGATGATGGGATATTTTGCCTATTTTCAGATATTTAAGAGCGAAGATTTTATCAACAGCCCTTATAATACAAGACAGAACACATTTACAGAACATGTGGAGCGGGGAGCAATCCTTTCTTCCGATGAAAAGGTGCTGGCACAGACGGTTGTGGGAGAGGATGGCAAAGAGACGCGTTACTATCCCTTTGGCCCCATGTTTGCCCATGCAGTAGGCTATGACAGCAATGGCAAGTCAGGAATCGAATCCTTTGGCAATTTCAATCTTCTGCGCTCCCATGCGTTTTTTCTGGAACAGGTCATCAATGGCATACAGGACAAGAAAAATCCTGGGGATAATATCGTCTCTACCCTCAGTTATAACCTGCAGGAGACAGCTTATCAGGCGTTAGGAAACAACCGAGGCGCTGTGGTTGCGCTGGAGCCATCCACCGGCAAGATTCTTGCCTGGGTTTCCAAACCGGATTTTGACCCCAATACAATCGCCAGTGACTGGGACAGTATCATCGCTAATACTGACAATGAAAATTCTGTTCTGGTGAACCGCGTAAGCCAGGGGCTCTATCCGCCGGGGTCGACATTTAAGATTCTTACGACCCTTGAATACCTGCGGGAAAATGCCAATTACCAGGATTACCACTATGATTGCCAGGGAGTCATTTCCATGGAAAATACGCAGATTCACTGTTATGACAATGCTGTCCATGGGGAGGAAGACTTACAGACTTCCTTTGCCAAATCCTGCAATACTTCATATGCCAACATTGGATTAGGACTGGATAAGACAAAATTTGCCGGTCTCTGCCGCGAATTGATGTTCGGTGCAGACCTTCCCATTTCTTATCCTTATAATAAGAGCAGCTTTGCTTTAGATAAAAATTCCAATACAGACGAGGTTACGCAGATGGCAATTGGACAGGGTGAGACATTGGTAACTCCCTTGCATATGGTATTGTTAACATCTGCCATTGCCAATAACGGTACATTGATGCGGCCTTATATCATTGACCATACGGAAAATTACCGGGGCGTTACGGTGAAAAAATACCATCCAGCGCCATATAGTTCCTTGCTCAGTGAAAATGAAGCCAAAAAGCTGCAGGAATTCATGTCTCTGGTTGTCAGTGAGGGAACCGGTTCTAAACTGAGCGGACAGAGTTACCAGGCAGCAGGAAAAACAGGTTCTGCAGAATTCAGCAATATCAAAGGAGAGAGCCATGCCTGGTTTACAGGCTATGCCTCCACACAGGAGAAGGGAAGTATCGCAATCACCGTGATTGTGGAAAATGGCGGCGCCGGGAGTTCTGTAGCCGTGCCGATTGCCAAGCAGGTATTTGATGCATATTTTGCGCAGTAAAAAAATCTTGCAAGATAATATAAAAAGAGGTATACTGTGTATAAGGCTTAAAGACCACATCAGGAGGTATTGCAATGATAGAAGCAACGAGTTGTGGTGGTGTGGTAATATTTCGCGGCAAGATTTTGCTTTTGTATAAGAATTACAAAAACAAATATGAAGGCTGGGTCCTACCGAAGGGAACTGTGGAAGCAGGGGAGGAGTATCGGGACACAGCTGCAAGAGAAGTGCTTGAAGAGACTGGGGTAAATGCCCAAATTATTAAATATGTTGGAAAAAGCCAGTATACTTTTACCGTTCCTGACGATACTGTGGAGAAAGACGTCCATTGGTATCTGATGATGGCGGACAGTTATTACAGCAAACCACAACGGGAAG
>CAJUHY010000075.1 GCA_910585895.1 uncultured Lachnospiraceae bacterium | reverse complement strand
TTTTGTTTGATACTTACATTTTATCATACATTATCTGGAAATACTTGAATTAATCAGTGTTTCCCTAGATATGTTTCCTTTGTATTCCCACCACACATTCTGTATGCACCCCCTGCGGAAACATGTCCACTGGCTGCACCTCGCGGACTTCATAATATTGCTCGCACAAATACTTCAAATCCCGGGCAAGCGTAGCCGGGTCGCAGCTCACATAGACCACACGCTCAGGCTGCATTTTCAGAATCGTTTCCAGGCATTTTTCATCACAGCCCTTGCGCGGCGGGTCTACCACGATAACATCCGGATGCAGCATATCTCCTGGCTGTCCTTCAACCTTACATATCTCTGCCTCACCAGCCGCACTTTCCCTTATATCCCCCTCAGAGATTTCAGGACATGGCTCTTTCGCACTTTCCTGCATACTATCCTCATAAAAGCTTGGCAGAATTTCCTCCGCTTTTCCCACAAAAAACGTGACGTTTTCTATTCCATTTAAACTGGCATTGTTTCTGGCATCTGCAATAGCTGCTTCCACAATTTCCACACCATAGACGTGCTTCGCCCTCTGTGCGAGAAATAGCGAAATTGTGCCGATTCCGCAATACAGGTCCCAAACAGTTTCCGTCCCCGTAAGTCCGGCATAGGCCAAAGCCGTCTCATAAAGTTTTCTCGTTTGAATAGGATTCACCTGGAAAAATGACAAAGGGGAAATCTGGTAGCTTATATCACCGATAGTATCTGTAATGCAGCCCTGCCCCCAAAGGCGAACGATTTCCTCACCCATAATTACGTTCGTATTTTTCTCATTGACACTCAAAGTAATGCTCGTCATACCCGACAATTCTGCCAGACGTTCCACCAGCTTCTGTGCATGAGGAATGCGCCTTCCATTCACTACCAGGCAAACCATAATTTCCTTAGTGTTAAACCCGAACCGCACCAGCACATGACGCAGCAGGCCTTTTCCAGTACTTTCATCATATGCGGTGATGTGATAATCCTCCATAAATGAGATTACAATATCCAGCACTTTCTCATTGATATCCACTCCCAGGCAACATTTGCGGTTTGGGATAATATGATGGCTCCTTGCCGCATAAAATCCTGTGACAATCTTGCCGTTTTTATCTGTTCCAATAGGAAACTGCGCCTTATTGCGATAGAAAAAAGGCTCCTCCATACCGATAATCGGATGAAAAAGGATGCCCTGTTTTTCACATTCTGTGTTATCTCTGATAGAAAACCCACCAATCCGCTGCAGGTTGCTGCGTACTTTTTTCTCTTTATATTTCAGCTGCTGCGCATAATCCAGCGCCTGAATTTGACAGCCGCCGCACTGGCGGTAAAATTCACACAACGGCTGCACACGGTAAGGAGATGGTTCCAGCACTTTCAGCAGCTTACCGAAACCGTACCGTTTTTTCATTTTCATTACCTTGATGAGGACTCTATCGCCAATTACCGCATCTTTCACAAAAAATGCTACTCCTTCAGCCTTACCAATCCCTGTGCCGTCCACACCCATATCAACAATCAGGAGCTCAAGCTCCATATTTTTCTGAAACATCTTATTCCTCACTTGTTCTGCGAATATTTGATTCAAACAACCTGTTATAGCCTAACCAGCCAGAATTGTCACTTCCTGCAGTCAAAGCCTCCTTCATCGTCTGCATCTTTGCATCTGTATTATCAGCAAAACTCAGAGCAACCGCTTCTGCCAGCGCCGGCTTTTTCGGGGAACCAAATTCCAGCTCGCCATGATGTGCCAAAATACAATGCTGCAATTCATTAGCCAATTTTACTGGAAACTCGGGTATGGCGCGAATCCTTTCGTTGACCATTTCCACACCGATTACAATATGCCCCAAAAGCTGCCCTTCATCCGTATAATCATTTGCCGGAAATACTGAAAGTTCCCGCAATTTGCCGATGTCATGAAAAATAGCTGCTGTCAGTAAAAGGTCACGATGAAGAAGGGGATACAATCTGGTATAATAATCACATAACTTTGCCACACTCAGCGTATGCTCCAAAAGCCCTCCTACAAATCCATGGTGGACGCTCTTGGCTGCACTGTGAAATTTAAAACGACGTTCAAATTCCTGGTCCTCCAAAAAGAATCCCGAACAAAGTTTTTTCAGGAAAGGATTTCTCATTTCCTGAATAAATGCACAAAGTTCCAGGTACATATCGTCAATATTTTTATCACTCACCGGCAGATAATCTGCCGGATTGCATTCCTCCTCCCGCACTCTGCGGATACGCTTGATATTCAGCTGCAGGGAACCTTGAAAACTGGTGACATCCCCCATAACATCAATATAATCTAGCGTTTCAAACTCATCAATCCCTTGCGAATTGGGGTCCCAGATTTTCGCATCTAACGTACCTGTCTTATCCTGCAAGATTAAGGTTTCATATGGTTTTCCAGCTTTGGTAAGCGCCGCCTGCCTGCTTTTACACAGATAAATCTCTCCAATGCGCTCTCCCTCCCGCAGTGTTTCAATATATTTCATACTCATTACTCCTTCTTAGCGTAAAATTCCCACTGTCACTTTACATTCCAACTCGACATAGCCTTCGCCATTCTGACGTTTCACTGTAATTGTTATTTCATCCTCCGGCTGCCTCTCGTATATCTTCTGGTAATACTGCACAGCATTGATGACTTCTTCCCCATTGATTGCGGTGATGACATCCGCCGCCTGCAAGCCTCCTGCCATAGCCGGGGAATCCAATTCTACGGATTTAATATACACACCTTTGGGAATTCCATATTCTTCTGCAATATCATTTGTAACCGTGCTGATACGCAGACCGACATAAGATATATCCCGGTTGTTCGATAAATCTTCAATTACCTGCTTCAGTTCAGAAATAGACAATGCCGTAATGGTATTGCGGTTGCTTTGGTTGTTGTAATCCTGCAGCACCAACCCCACAACTTCTCCCTGTAAATTAAGCAGCACACCACTGCCGTTTTCATTTCCAATGATATCCGTGGTAAAAATCGTATAATTTGTATCTATCGCGGAGACTGTATTCTGGGACGAGGTGATGGTCCCGCATAAAATGGAATAATTTGCTCCCAAAGGGCTTCCAATGGCAATCACAGATGTTCCCTGCGTAATCGCGTAAGAATTGCCCAGGGCGGCAACACTGATTTGGTTCATTGTCTCCTCTGAAATCTCAGTCAGGGGAACGGCAATTACCGCAATTCCCGTGTTGCCATCATATTTCTTCAAGGATGCAGAGGCTTCTGTCTCATCAATAAATGTGATATGAATTGCCTTGGCATCTACGATAATTTTTTTCTCCGTCAAAATTAAAAGTTCTTGCCCATTATTTTCTATGATAATACCAGCAGAGCTATCCTCATTTTCAAAGGGTGTATCAAACCAATCCACACCGCTTGTAACCCCGGTAACCGTCACCAGGGATTTACTCGCCTGCTGCCCGATGGCATACAGTTTATTCTGCAGTTCCTGATAATCCTCCGGCTCCAACTGTTCCTGAACAACGACTGTCTGGTTCTCCGGTTCTTTTTTGGGCTCAGGTTCCTTTTCCTCTTTTTTCTCTGGCGCCGGTTCTATCTCCTGAGGAATAATATCTTTAGGGATAGTAATTTTGGACTCCTTCTCAGGATAAAGTCTCTCTTCAAAATAAGGTTCTAAAAGCACAAAAACAAAACAAGCCACTGCACCAAATATGATTGCACACAAAAGATTATATACTGCTTTGAGCAACAGCCGCCGTTTGTTGATAGGTTTGTCCTTTATTTTTTCCTTGATAAAATCAAATTCCTGCTCACCCTGCTCCTGTTGTTTCATAACCGCCCTCCTGATGTATTTATCTTTAATGCGTTTATGCTCAGACTTTGTCCCTTTACCATTATACGTTTTTCCCTCATTTGTTGCAAGATTTTTCTTTTTGAGTTATACTTTGACCTGAGGTCCAGTTTCAGTTCCAATAAAGCAAATGGACATGAGGAGAATTTCAAAATATGAATAAGAAAACTTTACGCACTTTAGAATATAACAAAATTATAGACCTCCTTTGTGAGCACGCAACCTGCAGCCAGGGCAAAGAACTCTGCAGATATTTAAAGCCCTCCACAGACCTTGCGCAAATACGCCTTGCCCAGCAGCAGACCAGCGACGCGCTGACACGGATTTATCAGAAAGGCTCCCTTTCCTTTTCTGGCACACACAACATCGGCGCATCTTTAAAACGTCTGGAAATCGGTGGGGTAATGAATATAGAAGAACTGCTGAAAACGGCTTCTCTGCTGGAAGTTGCCAAGAGGGCCAAAGCTTACGCGCGGGGTAACAGGGAGGAAACACAGCGCGACTCACTGGAGGAGCTGTTTGCCAATCTTGAACCTCTGACGCCGCTGTTAGATGAAATCCGCCGCTGTATTCTCTCAGAGGACGAGATAGCCGATGATGCTTCTGCCAACCTCAAGAATATCCGCCGTTCCATCAAGAATACCAACGATAAAATCCGCAGCCAGATGAACACGATGCTGAACAATTCCGATACCAGAAACCATCTGCAGGATAACGTGGTTACGATGCGAAACGGCCGCTACTGCCTGCCTGTCAAAGCAGAAGCAAAAGGACAGGTGCCTGGTATGATTCACGACCAGTCTTCTACAGGTTCTACCTTATTTATAGAACCCATGGCAGTGGTAAAACTGAATAATGATTTGAAAGAACTTTACCTGAAAGAACAGGATGAAATAGAAGCCATTCTTGCCAGCCTCAGCAATCAGGCTGCTGAGCATATTCCCGAAATACAAAATAACTATCAAATCCTCACGGAACTGGATTTTATTTTTGCTAAGGGCTCTCTGGCTAAACAATACAATGGCACCGCGCCCCTGTTCAATACAGAACACCGTATCCGCATTCGCAAGGGACGCCACCCGCTGCTCGACAGCCATACTGTCGTGCCTATTGATATCCATTTAGGCGATGATTTTGATTTGCTGATTGTCACCGGACCAAACACCGGCGGCAAGACTGTCTCCCTGAAAACCGTAGGACTTTTTACGCTGATGGGACAGGCGGGACTGCATATCCCGGCAAATGACCGCTCTGAATTATCTGTATTCGAAGATGTTTTTGCTGATATTGGAGATGAACAGAGCATTGAACAAAGCCTCAGCACATTTTCCTCACATATGACCAATATTGTCTCCATTTTGAAAAATGCTGATGAAAATTCGCTGGTATTATTTGATGAACTCTGTGCTGGAACAGACCCCACAGAGGGCGCTGCGCTTGCCATTTCCATATTATCAAAACTGCATAATTACGGCATACGCACAATGGCAACGACACATTACAGTGAACTGAAAGTATTTGCCCTGTCCACCCCGGGCGTAGAAAATGCCAGCTGTGAATTTTCTGTAGAAACTTTAAGTCCAACGTACCGGCTTCTCATCGGCATTCCTGGAAAAAGCAACGCATTTGCTATTTCCGGCAAACTGGGTCTGCCCTCAGAAATTATTGATGATGCCAGAGAACGGATGTCTGAGCAAGATGAAAATTTCGAGGATTTGATTGCTGACCTGGAAGCCAGCCGCATCACGATTGAAAAAGAACGTCTGGAAGCGGAAGCCTATCGTCGGGAAACTGAAGCGCTCAAACAAAAGCTTCAGCAAAAACAGGAACGTATAGATGACCAGCGCGATAAAATTATCCGCCAGGCAAATGAAGACGCCCATGCAATTCTTCGGGAAGCCAAAGAGGTTGCTGACAAGACGATTAAGAATTTCCACAAGTATGGTCAGTCCAACGCCAACGTCAAAGAAATGGAACAGGAACGCAGCAAACTCCGGAACAAAATGAACAATCTGGAAAAAAATATGGGCGCGAAACAAAAAGAGCAGACACAACGCCACAAGGTTCCTAAAAATCTTCGTATCGGAGATTCCGTTAAGGTGTTGAGCCTAAATCTCAAAGGTACGGTGCACACGCTTCCCAACGAAAAAGGAGATTTGTATGTACAGATGGGCATTTTGCGCTCTCTGGTAAACATTCAGGATTTGATATTATTGGAGGATACGCCAACCCTGGGAACAAAAAATAAATCTACCGGCGCAGGCAAATTAAAGATGACAAAATCATCCTCCATTTCTACGGAAATAAACCTAATCGGCAAAACGGTAGATGAAGCTATCTCTTTGTTGGATAAATATTTAGATGATGCATACCTTGCGCACATCCCTTCCGTGCGGATTGTCCACGGAAAAGGTACGGGCGCCCTGCGCAAAGCGGTGCACAATCATTTAAAACGCTTAAAATATGTAGACTCCTTCCGCCTTGGCGAATTCGGGGAAGGTGATTCCGGCGTTACCATAGCAATTTTTTCCTGATTGCAGCATAACGAAACGATATAATAACACCGCAGAATACAAACTATACCTCAAAGGAGGAATCCTATGGCTTCAAAACAGAAAATCCTTATTGTTGATGACGATACAAATATAGCAGAACTAATAGCCCTTTATCTGACAAAGGAATGTTATGATACTCACATGGTCCATGATGGGGAAGAGGCGCTCTTAGCATATGAGCAGTACAGGCCGAATCTGATACTGCTGGACTTAATGCTTCCGGGCATCGATGGCTACCAGGTATGCCGGGAAATCCGTGCCAAATCCAACATCCCCATTATCATGCTTTCTGCCAAAGGTGAAATCTTTGACAAGGTACTGGGTTTGGAACTCGGTGCAGACGACTATATCATGAAGCCTTTTGATTCTAAGGAACTGGTGGCGCGTGTAAAGGCTGTTCTGCGCCGCTATCAGCCAGCAAAACAGGAGGCTCCTGCTGCTGATATTAAATGCGTAGAATTTCCCGACCTGATTATTAACCAAAGCAACTATTCTGTCCTTTACCAGGGAAAACCCATTGACATGCCGCCTAAAGAACTGGAACTTTTATTTTTCCTTGCCTCCTCCCCCAACCAGGTATTTACCCGGGAACAGTTGTTAGACCACATATGGGGCTACGAATATATCGGAGACACGCGTACAGTTGACGTCCATGTCAAACGTCTGCGCGAGAAAATCAAAGACCATAAAACCTGGAGCCTTGCCACTGTCTGGGGTATCGGCTATAAATTTGAGGTGAAATCGTGAAACGCACCCTATACTTAAAACTTTTGCTGGGATATGTTTTATTTGGAATCCTCGGTTTCCTGACCGTTTCCACACTCACATCCCACCTGACGCTAAACTACATAGAGCGGCAGACAATTGCCAGCCTGTACCGGGAATCTAATTTACTTGCAGGTAACTATGCTTCCAATTATTATCGTGGAACTATGACGCTGGAAGATATTAAAATGCATTTCCAGGCAATTGCTGCCTACCTTGACACTGATATCTGGGTTGTTGGAAATGGTGGAAAAATACTAATTAATAGTCGCCCTGACTCAGCTGCAGACAGTGTGATTGAACAGTTTGACATTTCAACTTTCGGTACAAAATATTACCAGAAAGGTACATTTTTTAATATGTTTCCAGAGAAAACACTATCGGTATTTTCTCCTATAACCATTGAATATAAAGTACGCGGATATGTATTTATCCATAAACCTGCAGATAAGCTGGTATCCTTCAAGGATGGTTTATTAAATATTTCCTATACCACTCTGGCAATTATTTTCCTCTGTGCATTTATTGTGCTGGGGTTATTTACTTTTATTGTATATCTGCCTATCCGCAAGATGACCCGGGCTGTAAAAGACTATTCTGAGGGTAATTTTGATACGAAAATTGACGTCCACACAAATGATGAGATGGGCTACCTCGCCGGCTCTATCAATTACATGGCAACGGAACTCTCCACATTAGAGGAAGACCAGCGCAAATTTATTGCAAATGTTTCCCATGATTTCCGTTCTCCCCTTACCTCCATCAAAGGTTATATTGAAGCAATCATGGACGGCACTATCCCCCACGAAGTTCAGGATAAATATCTGAACATTATTTTATTTGAGACAGAGCGACTCAACAAACTCACCCAAAGCATGTTAGAACTCAATAAATATGGAGTCAAAGGCTCCATGATGGACATTAGTGATTTTGACATTAACCACACCATTAAGAAGGTTGCACAATCTTTTGAGGGTACTTGCAAAGATAAAAAAATCTCATTTGAATTGATTTTGACCGGACAGACCTGCATTGTCTCTGCAGACATGAGTAAAATTCAGCAAGTGCTTTATAACTTGATTGACAACGCCATCAAATTCAGCCATCCAGAGTCTTCCATTACGATTGAGACTACGGAAAAAAATGATAAGGTCTTTGTATCAGTAAAAGATGCTGGCATCGGAATCCCCAAGGACAGCATCAACAAAATATGGGAACGTTTTTACAAAACTGATTTATCCCGCGGAAAAGATAAACGCGGAACTGGTCTCGGGCTTGCCATTGTGAAAGAAATCATTTCTTCTCATAATGAGAATATTAATGTTATCAGCACAGAAGGTGTAGGAACAGAATTTATTTTTACTCTGCCTATGGCACAAAGAAAAAATGAACTATAAATTATAGGTCATATCAATACTCCACACTTTGCAGAATCAGTCCTTTGGCCGGCAGCATGATTCCAGCAGCCTCCCTCCTTCCTTCCACGAGAATCCGCAGAACTTCTGCGGATTCCCGTTTCCCCATTCCTACTTCTGCCAGCGTTCCCGCAATAATCCTTACCATATTGTGTAAAAAACCATTTCCAGTAATGATGATATCTACTTCCTCAGCCTTGCAAACCACCTCAAGACGAGAAATATAACGCACTGTAGATTTCTTTTTGGCAGGATTTCTGCAGAATGCTGCAAAGTCATGAGTTCCCTCCAGATATTTGGCGCCTATTTGCATAGCTTCGACATCCAGCGGCTCTGGAATTGTATGCATCCATTTCCTTTCAAATACATTGGGGATACTGCTGTTAAATATGCGGTAACAGTATGTCTTTCGCACAGCGGAAAGCCTGGCATGAAAGCGCTCCGAAGCTTCTTTCAACTCCATAACGCCAATGTCTTCCGGCAAATATTGATTGACATAATCCTGAATCTCTTTTGGCGATTTGTCCACTGCCAAATGTACATTTGCCACCTGCCCCAAAGCATGCACGCCTGCATCTGTGCGCCCGGACCCCTGTACTTCTACGTTTTCCCCCTCCAGTTTTGAAAATACACTGTTCAATTTCCCCTGAATTGTAATATCCGTATTCTTTTGGCTCTGCCAACCTTTATAGCGGGTGCCGTCGTAAGCAATTACCATCTTATAATTTTTTTTCAATTTCTATGCCCTCTTTTTTCTATATTAAAACATCCCTCGATTTTAAATCTGTAGTTAGATATATTGACATTTTTTCTAAACGGATTATAGCATACCATTCATTACAAGACAATTAAAATAGGTAAATAGATATGACGATATCCTGTCACATCTATACATCAAAAAACTTTCAAAGATTAATTCGGGAATCAAAAGCCGACGATTTGAGCGCTGAATCTCGCATTATTCTTTTCAGATTTACTGCCAATATTGCCATTGCTCCCTGCATTTCCATGTTTTTCGCTTCTATCTTATATCTCTCATTCCGGCATCCTTGCTTTTCCTGACTAAGGCTGGAAGCTCTTTTCCATCCGTTTTCTCTCCGCTGGCAATAGTCGCGGCAGTGACGATTCGCTCTTCTGTCATGGCTATATGCGTCTTATATCTAAAGAAAGACGTATCTGCTGTTTGATGTCCGGTTTTTGCATCTTCATCTTTTGAGGTTTCCAGATGTTCAAGGTTATCGCTGACAGATTCTTCCGGTAAATTCAATTTTTCCTGTACTTTGGGATAGCTGCAGATAGTTTTGTTCTCTTTTATGGTATCTATAAGCTCTTTACAGTACCCCAGTTCTTTTTCCGGAGAGTCCTCTGTATTTTTTCCGGAAATTTTTCCCTCATGGATTCATCCGCTTCATATACTGAACAGCGGAGTTTTTTTGACTGTTTCTGAAGGGCTTGTCTGGGTGTTTTTTGATTATATCTGGATTTTGTATGCGTAGCGCCAACAATAATAGACTTTGATTTTATGATTCCCTTCTCCAATGCAAGCTGTACGGTTTTGGAAATAAGCAGCGCCTAAAGATTCATATTTTTTAACCGCAATTTCCGCAATTTTGTCAGTGAACTTGGGTTAATCACTTTTTCTTCCGGTGCCATGTCCAGAAAATATTTAAAAGACATATCATATTTGGAACGTTCCACTACATCAACATCGGATAAATCATAATTATACCAATCTGAGTTATACCAATCCTATCAATCAATCAGATAGTGGAACAGAAAAACAAGAACCGGACAAGCTGGATAATGGTATGATTGATGTGATGGATGAAGCCAGCGCCTGCATGAAAATCATTAAGAACAATATTGAGTGTGAGCCTCACATGAAATAGGGAGCCTGGAGTGAAAAAGGTCTGTATGAGGAACTGTATGAGGTGATATGCGAGATTGTG
>CAJUHY010000074.1:3987-10801 GCA_910585895.1 uncultured Lachnospiraceae bacterium | reverse complement strand
CACCAGGCGTTATGCGGACACCCTCGCAGAAGATACATTCTTGATTAAATGCACGGGAGCTGGCGGGCAGAGTTTTGGCGCGTTTATTCCTAAGGGACTGACGTTGGAACTTGTAGGTGACAGCAACGATTATTTTGGCAAAGGACTGTCCGGCGGTAAGCTGGTTGTTTATCCGCCAGCCGGCGTACGCTACCGGCAGGATGAAAATATCATTATCGGTAATGTGGCGCTCTATGGCGCTACCAGCGGCAAGGCATTTATCAATGGAGTTGCCGGGGAGCGTTTCTGTGTCCGCAATTCCGGCGCAAATGCAGTTGTGGAGGGTGTTGGCGACCATGGCTGTGAGTATATGACGGGCGGTCGGGTCGTAGTCCTTGGAAAAACCGGCAAAAACTTTGCAGCGGGCATGAGCGGCGGCATTGTATATGTACTGGATGAGGATAATGATTTGTACACCAGAATTAATAAGGAAATGGTATTTTCCCAGGAAATTACTTCCAAATATGATGTTATGGAGCTTAAGGAGATGATAAAGGAACATGTATCATTGACTAATTCTCAGAAAGGGAAGGAAATTCTTGATGATTTCAGCAGTTATTTGCCGAAATTCAAGAAGATTGTGCCTTACGATTACAACCGCATGATGATGGCGATTGTACAGATGGAAGAAAAGGGTTTGAGTTCAGAACAAGCGCAGATTGAGGCTTTTTATGGTATAAGAAATTGACTTGAGGAGGAATTTTATCATGGGAAAACCAACAGGATTTATGGATTATAAAAGACAGACGGCCGAGGCAGTATCGCCGAAGGAGCGTATCGGAAATTTTAACGAGTTCCATATCCCGCTGCCCAGAGAAGAACAGCAGAAACAGGGCGCGCGCTGCATGGCGTGCGGGGTGCCTTTTTGCCAGTCTGGTATGGAGATTATGGGCATGACTTCCGGCTGTCCGTTGCACAACCTGGTGCCGGAGTGGAATGACCTGGTATATACAGGGAACTGGGAGCAGGCCTACAATCGCCTGAAAAAGACGAATAACTTTCCTGAGTTCACTGCCCGGGTATGCCCGGCTCTTTGTGAAGCAGCTTGTACCTGTGGAAATTATGGGGATGCCGTATCTGTCAAGGAAAATGAATTTGGCATTATTGAGAATGCATATGCGCAGGGGTTTGCCAAGGCACGGCCGCCCAAAGTCCGCACAGGCAAGAAAGTGGCGGTTATTGGCTCCGGTCCGGCGGGACTGGCAGCAGCGGACCAGCTCAACAAACGCGGACATCAGGTAACCGTGTATGAGCGCGATGACCGCGTAGGCGGATTGCTGATGTACGGCATACCCAATATGAAATTAGAGAAACATGTGATTGAACGCAAAGTAAAAATCATGGAAGAAGAAGGTGTGGAGTTTGTCACCGGCGTCAACGTGGGTAAAGATATCAAGGCAGCAAAGCTCCTAAAAGAGTATGACAGGCTTATCCTTGCCTGTGGGGCAAAGAATCCAAGGGATATCAATGTTCCCGGGCGGGATGCCAAAGGTATCTATTTTGCGGTGGACTTTCTGTCGGCAACGACCAGGAGCCTGCTTGAGTCTGAACTGAAGGACAACAAGTACATTTCTGCAAAGGGTAAGCGGGTGGTAATCATCGGCGGCGGTGATACCGGTAACGACTGTGTGGGAACCTCTGTCCGCCACGGTGCGGCTTCCGTCACGCAGCTTGAAATGATGCCGAAAGCGCCGGATAGACGTGCCCAGAGCAATCCATGGCCGGAGTGGCCTAAGGTCTGCAAGACGGACTATGGTCAGGAGGAAGCGCTTGCCGTGTTTGGGCACGACCCACGTATTTACCAGACTACAGTCAAAGAATTTCTTAAAGATAAAAATGGCAAACTCTGCGGTTTGGTGACAGTAAAGCTTGAAAGCAAGAAAGATGAAAAGACTGGGCGTATGGTGATGGCGGAAATGCCTGGCAGTGAGAATAAGATGGAGGCGGACTTAGTCTTGATTGCAGCTGGTTTTCTGGGAACAGAAAAATATATCGCCGATGCTTTTGCCGTGGCTTTGAATGAGCGTACGAACGTATGGACGGAAGCAGAACATTATGAGACAAATGTCAAGAATGTCTTTACTGCCGGGGACATGCATAGAGGACAGTCTCTGGTTGTGTGGGCAATCCGCGAGGGCAGGGAAGTTGCGCGGGAAGTTGATGAGAGTTTGATGGGTTATACGAATCTGAATATTTAATTATTTAAATTTCTTGCAAGGATTTCCTTCTTTCAATCGTATTATTAGTGAAACAGGAAAAAATCTTATTGCAAGGAGGAGATAGGGTATGAGAAGAGCGGCTATGTACGGAATGATAGGGGCGTTGTCACTGACGTTTGGGACGATTGTGATTCCGTCAGAGAATTTTATCCGTCAGAACAGCAGAGGAGTGGAGGAGAGCATCATCCCCACCGTATCCAGGGAATTGGAGGCAGACGATACCAAAGTCCCGGAAGATACCAAGGCAGCGGATGATACTTCAAAAGTTCAGGAAGCAGCGGCTGCAGACCAGACGCCAGACACCGCTGCTGCGGATGTGAATGCAAATCAGACAGTTACCTGCCCGCATACAGATGGAAACCATACGCCGGACTGTCCTTATTATAATGGAGCAACTGGCGGATATGCCTGCGGACACACAGATGGGAATCATCCGCAGGATTGCCCGAATTGGGATGGAACCTGTGGTCATGCAGATGGGAATCATCCGCAGGACTGCCCGAATTGGGATGGAACCTGTGGTCATACAGATGGAAACCACCCGCAGGACTGCCCGAATTGGAGCGGAAGCCAGAGTAATTCCGGAAGTGGAAGCAGCTCGGGTTATGGCGGACACCATGACGGAGGACATCATGGAGGGCGTCACCATTGACGGTGATTACGAGGAGGTGAGGCGCAAATGCGCAGTGAAACAGAAGTAAACCATGCGGTGGAAAAATATGCAGATATGGTACAGCGCATTTGCTTTTATCATCTTAAAAACCAGGCAGATACAGAGGATGTATTTCAGAATGTATTTCTAAAATATATGATGTCCGACCAGTCCTTTTGTGACAGCGAGCATGAGAAGGCATGGATTTTGCGTGTGGCAATCAATGCCTGCAAGGATTACCTGAAAAGTTTTTTTCGCAGGAATATTGTCTCTTTGGAATCACTGGGAGATGTGGAAGCGGAAGTTGCAGAAGATTACCAGGAAGTTCTAGAGGCAGTGTTGTCCCTTCCTGCAAAATATAAAGACGTGATATATCTGAGCTATTATGAAGGATATACAGCAGCGGAAATAGGTAAAATTCTAGGGAAAGCAGAGAATACAGTGTATTCTCTGCTTTCTAGGGGAAGGGGAATGTTGAAGAAAAAGCTGGGAGGTGAGTGGAATGGGCAATAGCATACATGATGCATTTGATAATATAAAAGCAGACCCTCAGATGAAAGAAGCTGCAAAGAGATATCTTGCAGGACGCTGTCAAAAGAAAAGCAGCTTGTTTGCAAATCATGCATTTTACAGAACGTTTGCAGCAGCCTGTGCGATGTTGCTTTTGGTAGCTGGAATCGGAGGATACCATTGGGCGAATCAGCCGGTGTCTTATGTAAGCATTGACATTAATCCCTCCATCGAACTGGGACTGAACCGTTTTGAATGGGTGGTGTCCGCTGTGGCATATAACCCGGAGGGAGAACAGATTTTACAGGAATTATCTTTAAAAGGGAAGAAATATACAGAAGCCATTGATTTAGTTGTAGAGAGTGAAGCAATGGCACCGTATCTGGAGAAAGAAGACGAACTGGTATTTACGGTAGCTGCACAAGGCAGCCGGGAAGAGGTGATAGAGGCAGGAGTTGCCCGTTGCTCAGGACATATTCAGCACAGCAGCCATAGTGTCAATGCGGATATGGAAACGGTAAATTTGGCGCATGATAATGGGATGTCAGTAGGAAAATATAACGCTTATCTGCAGCTGTCTGAATATGACAGTACAGTGACGGTTGATGAATGCAGACATATGAGCATGTCTCAGATACATGGGATGCTCAGTGAGCATGGACAGGGACAGGGCTGCCATCATACACAGCAGGAAAGTTCAGGGGATGGGGCAGCACAGGGAATGCAGCAGGAGAGTACAGGCGGAGGAAATGGACAGGGAGCGCACAGACAGGAATCATCAGACAGCGAATATACGGAGCAGGGAGGACATCATAGGAGAAGGCATCATTAGCAGAACCAGTCGGAATAAAGTTTGTGCATTATTCACAAAAAAATAAAAATAAAATTGAAAAAATGCATATTTTGTTGAAAAGCCGTAAAAAAGTGATACAATATTATTATGGATGGGAGCGTGAGAGCAGAGTTTTATAAAGAGAAGGGAAGT
Source organism: uncultured Lachnospiraceae bacterium (assembly GCA_910585895.1). GTDB lineage: Bacteria > Bacillota > Clostridia > Lachnospirales > Lachnospiraceae > Petralouisia. The sequence continues at coordinate 6,396 of CAJUHY010000074.1, read as the reverse complement.
TGAGAAAGAGTTTTATGGGAAAAACAACATCAATTAACCTGGTAGGAAGAGAAGAATTTGAAGATGTCATGAGAGTATTTGCCAGGTGTACGGATGACTACTTATTCTTGTTTGATTTAGACAACGATGAATATATTATTTCTGAGAAAGTGCTGGAGCGGTTTGATTTGCCAGGAAATCATTTTTCCAATGCGGGAGCTGTATTGGAAAAGATTATTTACCCGGAGGATATGCCGGGGCTGACGGAGAACCTTTCGCAGATAAGGAGCGGTGAGAGCCAGGAGCATGATTTGGAATACCGCTGGGTGGACAAGAATGGTAAGATTGTATGGATTAGCTGTCGTGGCGTTGTCATTCAGGATACGAATAAAGAAGAAGAGACAAAGCTTTTGATTGGCAGGGTTACCGAGATTGGCAGCAAGCGAAAGGCGGATAACGTGACCGGACTTTTTGCAGAGCGCCAACTGCAGCTTGACTTTGAGCAGCTTAAGCGAGAAGGAAAACGAGGCAAAGGAATTCTTTTGCGTATAGGTGTAGATAATTTTAAAGAGATAAATGAGCGGTATGGTATGGAAACCGGGGACATGGTGTTGAAAATGATTGCTGATTGTATGGAACAGGTTGCAGGGGAGGACCATTGCTACCGTCTGGACGGGGATGAATTCGTGATGCTGATGGACGAGGAAGATGAGCAGAAAGCGAGGAAGAAGTATCATAAGACAAGGATTCTTATTGAAGAGCAGCGTAAAGAGCAAGGATATCAGAATTTTTATACAATTTCTGCCGGCGTAGTCGGTTTTTACTATGAAGAGACAGATGTTGATAAGCTGCGCACTTATTCAGAATTTGCGTTGGGCATGGCTAAGAAAAATGGCAAAAATTGTTCTTATGTTTTTACGCAGGAGGATTATGAGGAATATTTAAAGAATATTAAGATTCAGGAGAAGCTCCGTTATAGCGTGAACCATGATTTCCAGGGATTTGAGGTATATTACCAGCCGATAGTATTGTTAAAGACAGGGCAGGTAGTAGGTGCAGAGGCATTGTTGCGGTTCTCTTCTAGGGAGTATGGGATGCTTTCGCCGGGAATATTTATTCCTGTTTTGGAGGAAAGCGGTCTGATTATTCCGGTAGGAGAATGGGTGTACCGCACGGCGATGCGTCAGACCATGGAGTGGCAGAAAATAATGCCCAGATTCAGGATTAATATCAATCTGTCATTTATTCAGATTTGCAAGTCGGATGTGGTAAATGGAATTATGTCGTCTATTGAGGAACTAGGCATTGAGCCCTCCACGGTGTTGTTTGAATTTACAGAGAGCGGCATGATATCTTATGATGATTCCGTACAGCGGCTGTTGGATGTGCTGAATGAGAATGAGGTGAAAATAGCGCTCGATGATTTTGGTACAGGTTATTCTTCTTTGGCGTACCTGCAGAATCTGAAAGTGAACCTTTTGAAGTTAGACCGTGGGTTTACATCGAAAGCGGTTGTCAACGATTTTGATTACAACCTGATTGGCCATATTGTGGATATGGCGCACAGTGTTGGTTTACAGGTATGTTTTGAGGGGATTGAGACGGAAGAGGAACTGCAGAAGCTCAGGCAACTGGAGCCGGATTACATACAGGGCTTCTATTATGGAAGACCGGTCGATAAAGAGACGTTTTACGAACAGAATCTTAAGAAATTTGAGTCTTAAACGAATATGTAGCTGAGAAAGGCATGGGTAAGTGATTACTCATGCCTTCATTGTTTCAATTAAAATCTGCAGAGCATGAATCTGCTCGTCTGATAAACCGCTGGTGTCAAGTACGGTGTCAGCGGTTTGGTTGTCTTTTCCCAATAGAAAGTCAGTTGTATAATGGTAGAGGTAAGACAGGGCAAGGATATTTTCTGTGCTTGGAGTTCGTTCGCCGGTTTCATATCCGGATATGATGGAGGATGATACATTGAGTTTCGTGGCAACTTCTTTTTGGGATAAATGGTACTTTAATCGCAGTCTCTTTAGTTTCTCAGGCAAACCTTTAATCATCGTTATACACCTCCTACAGACTTTAATTGTAAGTGGAAAGAAAACACATTAGGGGAAGATGAAAAACACTTAAAGTGCTAACAAGAAACACTTATTGTAATATACTGGCATAGAATTCAGAAAAATATGCGGGTAAAATAATTTATAGGAGTAAATGAACGGAGGAAGAACAATGATAAAAAAGATAGCGCTGAAAAAAGCAATTTGCCTGTTTGGCTTAATTATGACATTTGGAATTTTGTCAGCCTGCGGAGGGACAAAAGAACGTCAGCCTGCAGTAGAAGTGGAGGATGTTGGACAGGAAGCAACGGAAATGGAAGAGGGGAATGAGGCAGATGAACAGGTAACGGAAAATGTGGCAGATGGACAGGCG
>CAJUHY010000074.1:0-3977 GCA_910585895.1 uncultured Lachnospiraceae bacterium | reverse complement strand
AGGAGATTCAGACAGAAAGCGTGTTGAATGATGACGGTAATATAGATGCCGATGAAAATCTGGATGAAGGTATGGGCGCTGCACAGGAACCGTTTGCTTGGAGTACGTTTGCGAGGCTTTAAAGAATATATCCATTTCGGCAAGCGTTACCAGCATAGGAGAGTATGGGTTGTGCAGCAGGGGCAATCTGCGGAACAGTTGATGTAAGCGTCAATGAAGGATTCAACCATATGCTTGAGGTTGGAATACAAGATTGCCTGAATACGGCGGATGTCAATAAAACGAACAAAGGCGGTCAGAAGTCGGAGGGAGGAGGCGTCTGCGGAGAGATTTGCCTAAATTATGAAACATGTACGATTAACTGTTGCCTGAACATCGGAAATACAAGTTCCGAGTGTAATTCCATGCCTTACGTGAACGATTCTTCTCCCGATTATGTGTGCACGGATTATTATACGGAACGTGACATGCCGATTCGAGATATGAAGAATATGACGAAAAACCTGACGTCTTTTTCTTATCCGGATATATGGGGGATAAGCAGTTTATATAGCGGATTTCCGCATCCTTATGGAAGCGGGGAGCAGGAGGAGGTTTGGGCATATTCAAATCAGAAGAAACAGGAAATGGCAGATGCCATGATGGAAAACGTAGATGAATCGGAACTTATTTTGATGCAGCGATATGCCGATATGCTCGCATCCATGGGACTTGGCGGGTATTGGCCGGAAGACAAAGAGCATGAATCCCCAAACCGGTATCTGTTAGAATACTATGATGATGTAAATAATTACTATGCGGTTACAGATGTGGATGGAGATGGACAGAAGGAACTTTTAGTTGAAATCTCCGGAGGCGTAATCTATATTTACCGTTATGATTTAAAGAGCGGGGAGATATCGAAGGAGGAGACACAGGAAAGCAGAGAAGAATTTGAACAAAGCCATGGAGATGCCGCTGAGACACAGTGGCTGGCGTTGAAATCTTCAAATTACCAGATATACAGCCAGGCGTATACGCAATACTACATGGAGCTTCTGAAAAAAGACATGAGTTCAGACGTTGGAGCAGAGTATGTGGAAAAAAAGACGGATGGTATGGAATTCATAAAGAAGATTTCCAATGATTACGGACTGGAATTCAAAGAGGTAGAGGCTGGTTATGAGTATGCAGGGTACGATGGTCAGGAAGCGGTATTTTCAATGTATATGGAAGACGGAGGAGCGCTGAATTATCAAGGGAAACAGATAAACGGCGCGACAGTATTCGGCTTGTATCCGGGCATGAAAGAGGAAAAGGCCAAAGAAGTATTGTCTAAATACGGTTTTTTGCAAAATGGAGAGAACTCTTATTATACGGGGGGCGCCCCTGGAAATTATTTTGTATATCTTACAGTGGAGGATGAGGTTGTCAAAGGGATTTCTATTTACCAGGGTTCTTTGTATACGGGCTGAGGAAGTTGTTGTAACTTTATAAACAATTGCACAGATGGCGAAAATACAGGCTTTTTAGTGCAAGATATATAAGAAAGCGTAGAGAGGAAAAAAATGAAGAGAAAATCTATAGTTATGAGTTTGATTTTTGTCTGCTGTCTGTTTTTTTGGTTTAGCAAAACAGAACAGGCGCAGGCGGCTACGAATTTAACATCGATTAATGCAGAAGCGTCAGTGAATGGATCGTCGACGAGGGTAGCGGAACCGAGGACAGTAGGCGGGACGGAGTTTAGAATGGAAACACATGGAGGATTTTTCAGTCCTACGACGAAGAAACTTTATGCCTATAAAAATAAAAAATGGATTTTGATTGCTTCTTCAGATGGCGTTAAGAGCGATTTGGACAAACAGATTGTAACGGATGGGAAGAAGGTATATTATTCCGAGACGGTGTATACCAAGTCCCTGACCGGGCAGCAGGTTCCAAAGAGGATAAAAGTATACCGCGTTACCATAGGTAAGAAAAGCAAAGAGATATGTTCAATGAAAGCGTATGTTGGCAACCGGGAAATTGTTTTCCGTATGATGGGAATTTATGGAGGAAAAATTATTTACTGTGATGGGATAGATGACATTTACAGCTATTCCATAAAATCAAGGAAACATAAGGAACTGTATTCTATGACGTTGGATACAGACAGGATTAGGCAATATAACAATTTTATATATTTTCAGGGTGGTCTTTGGGGGACTGCTGGAACAGTAGAAATACTCAATGCCAAGAATGGAAGGGTCACAGAACTGTCGGAAGATGTCATGACTGAGTATAAGAGGGTAATGTACGATGAACTGCAGAGAGCCAATTATGATATTGTAAATGGTAAGCTGTATTATCTGGAATTTGTTAAGAAGGGCGGCGATAACCCCTATGGAGGAAGCTATAGTTATGTTGCCGTAAAAAAATGCAATCCCAATGGGAGCGGCAAAAGGACATTGATTAAAAAGCTTGCAGTATCACATACGAAAATGGCAGAATTCAAGAGAAATTGGTTTACTAAGAAAAATTGGCTTACATATTATAATGCCAATGGGAGGAAGAGGATGAAAAAATTAAAATAATTTTTATAGTTGAGAGAATCGGCTCATTGCAAAGATAAAAAGAAGAAAGGCAACAGTAACAATTTATAGTTTAAATTATTAAAATTTTAGAAAAAGGAGGCTGTTGATGAAAAAAGTCATGGTTCTATGTATAGTATTTTGTATTATTATAACTGGATGCGGGGGCAAAGCCAAACAAATTCAAAACGAATCAGAAAAGGCAGAAAGTGTATTTAATCAAGAAGTTAATATGAGTGATGCAGGAGATACAGTAAATGAATCTGATGAGGATTTCACAGAAGATAATTTGGTTATTGATATTGATTCGGTCTTTTCTGATGGATATGCATGGGTTCAGGCTAATGTGGTGTATGGTATTGCATTGATGAGACAGGAAACGAGGTATGTAAGTTAAGTGAGGAATTTAAATCTCCAAGTGAAGTAATAAATGGATATTCTGTTGTAGACCAAAAGTATGTTGTAGATATACATGGGAATATTTTATATACTATTGATGATTCTGAGAGAATGATGGGGGGATGTGGTCAGTTTATAATGATACAGGAAATGAATTGATTGGAGAAGGGGAAGTTGCGTCTTTAAATAAGAGCAATCAACAATATTACTTAGTGTATAACAGTAGTACAAAAGAAAGCGATAAATTTTGGGATATTTATGGCAAAAAACTTGAGATTAATCTGCATGATTGACACGATAAACGTAAGGAGGCATTACATGGAGAGGTGAAAGATTAAAAAATCAATCTTGGAATTTACTAATTTTGCCGCTTTCGGAAAAAGACCGAAAGCGGCAAAAATTATTCTTGTATCTTTGTGTACTTGCTTGTCCTTAAAGAAGCGGCGGTTTGCCCAGCGCTTCCTTAGATATATTTCCTGACAATCTCCATAAAGATATGATGATGCTCTTTGATAAACTGTTCATAGGTCATGTTCTTTGCAGCAATCTCTTTGCCAAGTTCGGCAAGGAATTCGGGTATTTCCGATTCCAGCATAACCCCCAAATCTTCACCAAAGGCTTCTTCGCCCTCAAGTTCACAGCCGTTTTCAAAGACCGCGAATGCAGGTTTGGGACCGTCCGGCGTCTGTTTTACACCGCCGCGGAATCCTAAAGGCGCAATCTGGTGCGCAGAACAGGAAGAGGGACAGCCGGAAATATGGATTTTAGGAAGCGTACCGTCCGGAAAGTTCTCTTTGCGGACCCGCTCTACGCAGGCGTGAAGCAGACTTTGGGAATCTCTTGCGCCTACTTGGCAGATGGAAGCACCGATACAGGCAATGGAAGACTCAAAGGTGTTCTCAGCGCTGTCTGCGGTGAGGGAGAGAATCTTCTCTGCCTCAGAAGCCGTCAGGTTGATGATATACATGCTTTCATCCGGGGAAAGGCGCACCAGCACATCCTCCATTGGAAGGATGGCATCATATAATC
>CAJUHY010000073.1 GCA_910585895.1 uncultured Lachnospiraceae bacterium | reverse complement strand
AATCACTGGTTTTCAAGACCAGCTCCTTAAACCACTCGGACACCTCTCCTTAGCAATCAATTTCTTATATCAAGCCTCAAACAGATTATCCTGTCCTCAACAGCACGTTTATAATTCTAGCAAATCAATTCTAATATGTCAATAGTTTTTTGTATTTTTTTGTAAATAAAATTTTTAATATATTACTTGCTTTTTTCCCCCAAGAATACCTGCGCAATTTCCAGGTCTTCCGGGGTCGTAATCTTAATATTCTTGTAAGAGCCTTCCACGAGACACACCCGTTTATCCATAAAAGTTTCCAATACCATCGCATCGTCCGTCACAGAAACATGATTTCCATTCTGCTCTGACTTCAATAATTTCTGATATGCCTGTAAGATAAGCGGAAACGCAAACACCTGGGGTGTCTGAACCTGCCAGACAAGGCTGCGCTTCGGTGTATCTACGGCAAATTGGAGTTCATCAGCAATTTTAATTGTGTCTTTTACCGGCATTCCTGCTACACATGAATACCCCTGTTCTACTTTCTGGGCACAGCGCGCAATAATTCCCTGATCCACAAAAGGTCGGGCCCCATCATGAATCATAACATAGTCAGGCTGCTCCGGCAATTGCGCCAGTTCCTGCAAACCCCTGCTGACCGAATGGTAACGTTCCCTTCCTCCCGCAATAATAGACGTCACCTTGGTAAAATGGTATTTCTCCACAATTTCACTGCGGCAATATGCCAAGTCTTCTTCGCCGCAGACAAGGATTATTTTTTCTATCATGCTCTGCTCAAATGCCCGCAGGGAATAGCAGAGTATAGGCTGTTCTTCCAGCAACAGGTACTGTTTGGGTACCTCTGAATTCATGCGCGTCCCTTTTCCTGCCGAAAGCACAATCGCTGCATATTTTTTCTCCATAATCACCGTTCTCCCAATTTCAGGTTGGGAACTGCATTCAAATCCCAGCCGTCACGCCTGCCAGTTAAATATTCATAATAAGCCGCTGTGCCAATCATCGCGGCATTGTCTGTACATAGAATCGGTGAAGGATGATAGAATTCCACGTTTCTCTTTTCACACGCTTCCCGCATCCCCGCGCGCAGGACAGAATTGGAAGCCACCCCGCCGGCTATGGCAAATTTATTTACCTGAAATTCCTCCACTGCCATCATGGCATGTTCTATCAGCACATCTGTAACTGCTTTCTGAAAAGAAGCTGCAATGTCTGCCTGCACAATGGGAATATTTTTCATGTTGCAGCCGTTGATATAGTTCAGCACCGCCGACTTGACGCCGCTGAAACTGAAATCATAAACATTTTCTGCAACTTTCGCCCTGGGAAATACAATTGCCTCTGCATTGCCTTCCCGGGACACTTTCTCTATCTTAGGTCCGCCCGGATATCCAAGACCAATCGCACGCGCTACTTTGTCAAAAGCCTCTCCAGCAGCATCATCTCTGGTTCTTCCTAAAATCTCGTATTTTCCATAATCCGACACTTTTACCAGATGCGTATGCCCACCAGATACCACCAGGCATAAAAACGGCGGCTCTAATTCCTTATTTTCTATATAATTGGCATTTATATGCCCCTCAATATGATGTACGCCAATCAACGGCTTACCTGCAGCATAGGCAATTGCTTTTGCCTCTGCCACACCTACCAGAAGCGCACCTACCAGCCCCGGTCCATAGGTCACGGCTATGGCATCCACTTCTGCCAGGGCCACTTCTGCCTGTGAAAGCGCCTCTTCTATCACCTGGTTAATTTTTTCTATATGTTTTCTGGAGGCAATTTCCGGCACAACTCCTCCATACAGCGTATGCAGCGCAATCTGAGAAGAAATCACATTTGAAAGCACTTCCCTTCCATTTCGCACTACCGCTGCTGCCGTCTCATCACAGGAGCTCTCGATTGCCAGGATAACTACGTCCTTTTCACCGCTTCGCATGAATCCATTCCTTTCTGCCGCCAAACACTCATATGTAAATAAAAAACATTACAAGTTTCCTGCCTCAATCACTGGTAAAATCCCAATATCCGCCATTTATTGTCATCATCGCGGCGCAGGATATACGTCTGGCTGGAACGCTCGCTTTTAGTCTTGCCTTTATTTTTGATTTTGAGGTAGTAAACCACATCCACATAGGCACATTCCCTGCCTTTAACTTTCCTGTATTCAATCTCGTTGCTCTCCTCAAGAGCGACATTGGAAATTGTCTTCCCTTCCTTGGCAAATACAGAAATATCTTCTTCCACTGCCTGCAGGTATGATTCTCCAGGATTTTTCTGTCTTAATTCTTCATCCATCAAAGTCCTGGCCTGCTCGGCCAGCTGTCCTAACTGTTCATCCGTATATTCCTGCTGATAATAACAATTTAAAATCCGATTATAAAACTTGACCACCTCGCGTGCCGTCTTAGGATAAGAACTCTCTAAATCCTTTGAGATAATCAGCTCTGTCTCCGTCAAAGTACCTTCCTTATTGCCGGTTTTCTGTGTCAGATAAAAGAAATACCCTACACACAGACAGGCACAGAATATCACGATAAGAATTGACTTTAAACCACTTTTTTTCACGGTAATCCCTCCTTACTCAAAATCCAGCTCTACTGTTTTGCCATCCTTGCCCAGCTTGGCGTTGGCATAGATTTTACGCACAGCCTCCATGTAATCCTCTGCGCGTACTAACGATGGACTGAAATGCGTGAGCCACATATCGGACACTTGGGCCTCACTGGCAATCTTTGCCGCTTCATAGAACGTCATATGTTTGTATTGTTTGGCCTTTACTTCCTTTTCCGGCTCCGCATACATCCCCTCTATAATTAGTAAATCGGCATTTTGGGCATTTTCCGTAATAGAAGACACCGGTCTCGTGTCTGTGCAGTAAGTCAATTTAATTCCTTTCCTCGGAGGTCCCAACACCATTTCGGGCGTATATGTCCTGCCATCCAATTCAAGTTTCTCACCTTTTTGCAGCTTGCTCCAACAATTCACCGGAATTCCTAATGCTTTTGCCTGTTCAACCTGAAACTGTCCAATTCTCGGTATTTCCATCGTATATCCATAACAGACAACATTATGATTCACTTTAAATGCAGTGATATGGTAGCCATTCACCTGTAAATGCTCCACCGGCTGTGAAAGTTCCACGAAACGGATGTCAAAGGGTAATTCCGGAGCAATCGACCTCAGTGCATTCACCACACGTTCCAATCCCCGGGGACCTATCATGGTCACAGGCTCTGTCCGCTCTGCATTCCCCATAGTAAGCAGCAGCCCCGGAAGGCCGCTGATATGGTCTGCATGGTAATGCGTAAAACAAATAGTGTCTATGGGTTTTGTACTCCATCCCTTTTCTTTGATGGCAATCTGCGTTCCCTCACCGCAATCAATCAAAAGACTGCTGCCATTGTACCTGGTCATCAGAGAAGTCAGCCAGCGGTAAGGAAGCGGCATCATCCCTGCAGTTCCTAGTAAACATACATCTAACATAAATAATCCTTTCAGACTAATTCCGTAACCTCCCGGGAGGCTACCGGAATCTGCAAACTCTTAATCCATGCATCATAGCATTCCTCACAAAGGTCAAATTGTTGTTTCTGCCCATCCTTATTGGAAAAATACCCCCACTCTTTCTCCACATGCAGATAATCTGCCATTGGAATGGCATCCCTCTCTGCTATTACTTTTCTGCAGCAGTTGCAAATAATCTTTTCTTCGGTCTTCATTCGGTTATCCTCCCTTTTGTACAGCATTTTCCAATTTGATTATAACCTGAAAGCCGTCCTGTTTTAAGTGGGAATTGTAACCATCCCTATGTTTCTAGGGGCTGTCGCACGAATAAATGCCTGTAAATCATTTTCAAGCGACAGTTCCTAGTGTGCTGACACATTTATATCTGGCGAAACTCCACAGAATGATTGTTCATCAGCAAGGCGGAAGAAAGAGGCGATGCGGTGGCATCGTCAACTGATGACAACGCAGCCTGATGGGCAATCAGGCAAGGAGGTTTACCTGAATATAAACGTGTCAGTACACTAGCGCCATCACCATACCATCCTCCCGGGGATTCTCATAAAAATTCCTGCGGATGCCGCAGTTGCGAAATCCCAGTCCCTCATATAAATGAATGGCATTTTTGTTGCTTGTGCGCACCTCTAAAAATATTCGGGAAATCCCTTTATCCTGCGCCTGTCCCAGAAAATACCCCATCATCTGCCTGCCCGTGCCCCGTCCCTGTTCTTTCGGCATAACAGCCACATTGGTAATCTCCCCCTCCTCAAAAGAACAGTACATACCGCAGTAACCTATAATAGTATTATCTTTCAGCACTACCACAAACAGCGTATCCTGCTGCAGGGCCTGCACAAACGATTGTTCCGTCCATGGACGTGAAAAAACTGCCTGCTCTATCGCTGTTACAGCTGGGATATCGCCCTCTTGCATATGTCGGAAATAAAGTTGTTCTGACATAAATCCTCCCCATATTATATTCTTGCTGCAGATATTCTTAATATTTTACGACTGCTGTTCCTGCTGCAGATGTTCTCAATATTTTACGACTGCTGTTCCTGTGCCAGACGTTCGCGCTCTGCCTGAGACAGACGCAGATAATCCGGTCTGTGCCCCGCCGCTGTCTGGACTTTTCCCTCCTCAACGTAGAGAAATGCCAATGCTGCCACCGCTGCCCCGCGCTGTTTATTCATATGTGCCGGGGCAAAGGAAAACGGAACTTTACAATTTTCCTGAATATAATCATTAAAAACCGGAACTCCATCGCCTAAAAATATAACGGAACGGTCCAGCTGATTGATATTTGCAATAATCTCATCAATGCCAACTGCACATTGCTGCCTTATCACCTGCATCTTTCCATCTACAAACTCGTACAGTCCGGTATAAGTCTGGTTCCTCCTGGCATCCATCAACGGACATACCACATCGCTGCTGCCCCACAGATTATAAGCCAGCCCATCTACCGTTGGAATCTCAACCAAGGGCTTACCCAGTGCAAACCCTAACCCTTTGGCAGTTGCGGAACCGATACGCAGCCCGGTAAAAGAGCCGGGACCCGTGGCAATCGCAATAGCATCTATTGTATGCAAATCCAGCTCAATCATCTTTACAAGTTCATCCAACATGGGCAGCAGCGTCTGGGAGTGTGTCTTTTTATAATTTACGGTATACTCCGCAAGCAGATTTCCTTCCTCCGCCACGGCTACGCTTGCTACCAAACCGGAACTGTCAAGTCCTAATATTTTCATTTATCATCCTCTCCTTTGGATTCCCTGATGGTAATCCTGCGGTAGTCAAAACCTTTTTCCAGATCTTTCTCTATGCAAATCTCCAGATAACGCTCCGGCAATATTTCCTGAATCCGATTTGCCCATTCAATCATTGTAAGCCCCTGGCCATAGAAATAATCCTCATAGCCAATCTCTTCCATCTCTTCCAAATCGCCAATGCGATAGACATCAAAATGGTAAAAGGGCATTCTGCCCTCCTCGTAGACCTGCACAATGGTAAAGGTAGGGCTGCTGATTGGCTCTTCAATCAAAAGCCCTTTGGCAATTCCCTGGGTCAGCACCGTCTTGCCCACCCCCAAATCGCCAATCAGGGTATAAACCTCTCCGGGCCTTGCCTGCTCTCCCAGCGTCTCTCCCAGCCGAAATGTCTCCTCCGGCGAAAAAGTCTCTATCGTCTTCATACATTCCTCCATTATTCTACGTTAAATGGATTCATCTTAATCCTATACCCTTCCAGATGATTGATGGCAAGTCCCAGAATAGTCTGATAATGCTCCCGGATTGCTTCTTTAGGAATGATATAGGCATTTAAACGGCTGCTGTAAATTAAGAGCTGGTTCTTAGTGGAAACCATCTTATATATCTGATTCCACTGTAAATCTGCCGACTGCTCCCCCTGAGAAACATGCACACCAGCATCATCAATCTTATACTGCAGCGCATTTTTCAGGACATCCGAAGATGAAATCTGTTTCTTGGAACGCAGATAGAGATTACCCGGCACATATATAAGGAAAAGAATCCCCAACATAATGTAGATAATTGTGTACATCAGATTTACCTTACCGAAAGTCAGCCCCGCCATGACAAACACCCAAATGCCCACAAGTGTAGCGATAATGCCCTGAAATCCATGGTATGCGTGGTAAAGGTTAAAGCGAAACATATCTTTATCTGTAATTGTTACTTCAAATTCTGCCGACATTTTACGTGCTCCTTTCCTACGCGGACATTATACTCTTTTTGGGCGTTTATCTCAAGTTATTTTTAATCAGATAACACTTTAATTCTCAATTTTGCGGAAAAGATTGACCATCTCAATTGCTGTGCAGGCTGCATCGTAGCCTTTATTGCCTGCCTTAGTCCCAGCGCGCTCAATCGCCTGTTCGATATTGTCCGTGGTCACCACGCCGAATATTACCGGAATCTCCGTCTTCAGCCCTACGGCAGCTACTCCCTTGCTGACCTCAGCACATACATAATCGTAATGGCTGGTAGCTCCTTTTATCACCGTGCCCAGACAGATTACAGCGTCATACTTACCGCTCTCAGCCATTTTCTGGGCAGCCAGAGGGATTTCAAATGCCCCAGGAACCCAGGCAAGCGTGATATCCTCATCAGACACGCCGTGACGCAGCAGAGCGTCCTCTGCACCGCCTACCAGTTTCGATACAATAAATTCATTAAATCTGGCTGCTACAATACCTATGGTTATTTTATCTGCTACAACATTTCCTTCTAATACTCTCATCTTTGTCCTCCTTTTGATAAACTGCCATATTAGGCTGCTTCAATAATTGTTCCTGCCATATTTCTTATTCTGTGTTAATAATTAGTCATATGTTGCATTTTGCTCTGTTTGGTCTTTAAATAAAATACATCTGTCTTCTTCGCCGGCATCTGGATTGGCACCCGCTCCTCAATGGAAATCCCATATCCAGACAGTCCGGTGATTTTCTTGGGATTGTTCGTCAGCAGACGCAGTTTCTCTGCGCCCAAATCATGGAGAATCTGGGCTCCGATGCCGTAATCCCTGAGGTCCGGCGCAAAGCCTAATTTGACATTTGCTTCCACCGTATCAAATCCCTGTTCCTGCAGCTCATAGGCTTTCAGCTTGTTAATCAGACCGATACCGCGCCCTTCCTGGCGCATATAGAGAAGAATTCCCCTCCCCTCCTCGGCAATGGCTTTCATCGCCGCATCAAGCTGTTCCCCACAGTCGCAGCGTCCGGAACCAAAGACGTCCCCGGTAAGGCATTCGGAATGCACACGGCACAGCACTGGCTTGCCATCTGCGACATCCCCCATAGTCAGCGCAACATGATGTTCGCCATTCAATTTATTGACATAGCCGTAAATTTCAAATTCGCCATACCTGGTTGGCATTTTCGCATGTGCTTCCCGCTGCACCAGGCTGTCCATATCCATGCGGTAACGCACCAAATCCGCCACGGTTATCACCGTCATCTCAAACCTGGCTGCCAGTTCCAACAATTCTGTGGTGCGCATCATCGTCCCATCTTCCCGCATAATCTCACAGCAAAGTCCGCAGGGCTTTAATCCGGCAAGCTGCGCCAAATCCACAGTCGCCTCCGTGTGCCCGGTGCGTTTTAGGACGCCGCCCTCCCTTGCTTCTAACGGAAACATATGCCCAGGTTTTCGGAAATCCTCTGGCCGCGCGCCATCCTTCACCGCCAAAAGTGCGGTCTGGGAACGCTCAAACGCTGAAATCCCGGTATCTGTATCAATGCCGTCAATTGATACTGTAAACGCCGTCTGATGATTGTCTGTGTTTTGCTCCACCATCTGTTTTAACCCAAGCTGCTGGCAGAGTTCCCTGCTCATAGGCATACAGATTAAGCCTTTTCCATGGGTTGCCATAAAATTGATGTTCTCTGGGGTTGCAAACTGCGCCGCACAGATAAAGTCCCCTTCGTTTTCCCTGTCCGGGTCATCAATCACCATCACAATCTTCCCCCGGCGGATATCCTCTAACGCCTGCTCCACCGTGTCAATTTTCTTGCTCATTTTTGCACTTCCTTCCTCATTTAAAATTTTGTACTCTCACATTTTATTTATCTGTCAGCAAAATCCATGTTCCTGCAGAAATTTCTCACTTATCCTGCTCGGCTCCTGCTGTTCGCGGATTGTCATAAATTTTTCTATATATTTCCCAACAATGTCGCATTCTATGTTGACAATACTGCCGATTTTTCGCTCGGTCAATGACGTCTCCTGCCTGGTATGCGGAATTACTGATACCTGAAAATTCCGCGCCGCAGTATTTGCCACGGTAAGACTGATTCCATCCAACGCCACGGAGCCTTTCTCCACAATATAGCGAAGCAAGTTCTCCTCCGCTTCTACCGTATACCAGACTGCATTTTCTTCCTGTCGGATATCGGTAATCCGCCCGCAGCCGTCAATATGCCCGGAGACAATATGCCCTCCAAATCTGCCGTCCGCTGCCATAGCCCGTTCCAAATTCACCGCCCCAGGCACGTCAATCTGCGAGAGGCTGCTGCGGCGCATGGTCTCCGCCATCACATCTGCCGTAAAACTGTCTTTTGCCATGGAAGTCACGGTCAGGCAGATGCCATTGACGGCAATGCTGTCTCCTATCTTCGTCCCTTCCAGCACTTTGTGGCAGCGAATTTTTACCTGTGCCGACAGAGCGCCTTTTTTAATTTCACAGAGCGTCCCTGTCTCTTCGATAATTCCCGTAAACATGGTCTCTCCTTTCTGATTTTCACAATTATCTATCTCTTGATTATACCTGTGATACAGATGTCCTTTCCCATGCGTGAAATTTCCACATCATCCAGTTCCACCGCATCTTTCATCTGCTGGACGCCAGTTCCCTCTACCGGTGATTTGGCATTTGCACCTGCCACCAGTTTGGGCGCCGCAAATGCATAGACTCTCTGAACCAGCCGCTCCTGCAGCATGGAAGCGTTGAGGGTACCCCCTCCTTCCAGCAGGATACTGTCAATGCCGCGCCCGCCAAGCTGCTGCAATAACTGCTGCAAATCCAGCTCAGGGCTTAACGGTTTGGAACCTGGTTGTTCCCTCTTTAAAGGGATTTCCAGTAAAGTAATGCCTTTATCCCTTAGGTATTCTACGGTTTCTCCCACCGTCTTGGCACATTCCCCTGTTCCCACATTTTGTGAACAGCTTCCCTCTCCACTGCTGCTTGCAGCACGAAATGCTTCTGCTGCCTGGGCATTCCAGGCTACGATTGTCTCTATCTCACCAGCCGTCCTTACAATTTGGCTGTCGAGGGGAATGCGAAGCCTCGCATCGCAGAGGATACGTACCGGATTTCTGCCCCCAGCCATCCTGCAATTGAGCATTGGGTCATCCATCTGTACCGTGCCAATGCCAACCATAATCCCCCGGTATCGGTTGCGCAGACATTGCACATAATCCCTTGATTCTGCACCGGATACCCAGCGGGAATCGCCTGATTCGCAGGCAATCTTCCCATCCAGTGTCATAGCATATTTCATTGTCACAAAGGGTAGTTTTTCCTCCATATAGTGAAAAAAGACCTCGTTCAATGTCCTGCATTCCTCCTCGAGGATGCCCACTTCCACCTCTACGCCATGTTCCTGCAAGATACGGACACCCATTCCCGCTACCTTGGGGTTAGAATCCAAACAGCCCACATACACTTTTGTGATTTTTTTCTCCAGAATGATGTCGGTACAGGGCGGGGTCTTGCCATGATGGCAGCAAGGCTCTAAATTCACATAGAGCTCCGCCCCTTCCGGATTCTCCTGACAATGCAGCAGCGCATTGCGCTCCGCATGAAACCCACCGTATTTTTCGTGATAACCCTGGGCAATTATTCTGCCATCTTTCACCACCACGCAGCCTACCATGGGATTCGGCGATACCTGCCCTTCCCCCTGCCTTGCCAACGTAAGGACCATGCGCATATAATCCTCAGGCGTTTGAAAACATCCTTCCATCTGCTCATTCCTTTCCCTTATGAAATCTTATGTTCAATTCCGGTTGATTCCCTTTAAAAACGGCGAAATATGTTTATATATCAAGACTGTAATCACTACGCTGAATAATCCTTTCACCAGCGTAAATGGGGTATTGAAAACAATCAGGCATTGCAGGATGCTATCGACTCCCGGCAAGATTGCCTGATATGCCGACAAGATAGCGTCCTTGCTCATAAAATTATAATAAAATGGATAGACGATATAATAGTTTGAAATGATACTCACCACCGCCATCAGAATTGCCCCGAGCAACGCCCCAAGAACCGCACTCTTCCTGCCTTTCCATTTTCGGTAAACCAAGCCCGCTGGCAGCACAAAACATACACCGAGCAAAAAGTTGGATAATTCCCCCACCCCTCCCGTGGTCGACAGGAACAGATGCAGAAGATTCTTAATCAGACAAATCGCCACGCCACTCACAGGCCCCATGGCAAAAGCTCCTATCAGTTCTGGCAAATCAGACAAATCCATTTTGATAAACGGCGGCATTACAGGTACGGAAAATTCCAAAAACATTAAGACAAATGCAATTGCAGATAACATAGCTGTCATCGTCATCTTCCATACATTTGCTTGGTTTTTCGTTGATTTCGTTACGGTCTCCATGGTCAGAAAACCCCTTTCTTATCACGCGAGTTCGCATTTTCTATTGTTCTGTCCGGCAGATATTTGGGCGCTGCAAAACCTCTCTCACAGAAAAAGCCCTGAATCTTCATAGATTCAGGGCTCTTATACATCCATTACACCTGTACAAATAAGCTTCTTCTCCCATCCAGACTATACTGTCGGTTTTGGATTCTCACCAAATCATGCCTT
>CAJUHY010000072.1 GCA_910585895.1 uncultured Lachnospiraceae bacterium | reverse complement strand
CCTTATAAAATATAAGAAAATTCAAAGGAGATTGAGATAAAATGAAACTAGGAATTGTGGGCTTGCCCAATGTAGGAAAAAGTACATTATTTAATTCGTTGACAAAGGCGGGAGCAGAATCTGCAAATTACCCTTTTTGTACAATTGACCCTAATGTGGGTGTAGTGACAGTACCGGACGAACGGTTGAAAAAATTGGGGGATTTGTATCAATCTAAGAAGGTAACTCCGGCTGTCATCGAGTTTGTAGATATTGCCGGACTTGTGAAAGGAGCCAGCAAAGGGGAAGGACTGGGCAATCAATTTCTGTCCAACATCCGTGAGGTGGATGCTATTGTACATGTGGTGCGTTGTTTTGAGGACAGTAATATTGTACATGTGGATGGCAGCATCAATCCAGTGCGTGATATTGAAACTATCAATCTCGAATTGATTTTTTCTGACATAGAAATCCTTGAGCGCAGGATTGCCAAGACCAGTAAGGGCGCCAGGATGGATAAGATTCTGGCAAAAGAGCTAAACCTTTTAGAACGTGTAAAAGAGCATCTTGAAGAAGGTAGACTTGCCAAGAGTTTTGAGACGGAAGATGAGGATGAGCAGGTGTGGTTTGCGGGTTATAATCTGCTGACAGCCAAGCCGGTCATCTATGCGGCAAATGTATCTGAGGATGACTTGGCGGATGATGGAGCCGGCAATGCCTTTGTGCAGGAAGTAAGGAAAAATGCTGCACAGGAGAATTGCGAGGTATTTGTTATCTGTGCCCAGATTGAGCAGGAGATTGCAGAACTGGATGACGAGGAAAAGTCTATGTTTTTGGAGGAACTGGGCTTAGAGGAATCCGGTCTTGAAAAATTGATTAAGGCAAGTTACAGCCTGTTGGGGCTGATTAGTTACCTGACCTCAGGGGAGGATGAGACGCGTGCGTGGACGATTAAGAAAGGCACTAAAGCGCCTCAGGCGGCAGGTAAAATCCATACAGATTTTGAGCGCGGCTTTATCCGTGCAGAGGTGGTCAATTACCAGGATTTGCTGGATTGCGGCTCTCTGGCGGCGGCAAAAGAGAAAGGTTTGGTTGGACTGGAAGGAAAAGAATACGTTGTGAAGGATGGAGACGTGATTTTGTTCCGGTTTAACGTATAAGTCTCTGTGTAACTCCGAGGACGAGTTCACAGGGTACCCTTCTATCTATAATTAGTAAGGGGAATCCATGAGAACTGATTTGAAAGGAGTTACACACAATGAAAGCAGAAAGCAAGAGATTTTACCGGTCCCTGATGGCATTGGTACTACCGATTACGTTACAGAATTTCATCACAAATGCGGTGAATTCCGCGGATGTGTTTATGCTGGGGTATGTAGGACAGACGGAATTGTCTGCGGTATCCCTGGCAAATCAGTTTCAGTTTCTATTGTCAGGAGTATTCTTTGGAATTTCTTCGGCAGTGGTCATGCTCGCTTCACAGTATTGGGGCAAGAAGGACACCGATTCCATCCAGGCGGTGATGGGCATTGCGGTAAAGATTGCCTTTACGATAACCCTGGTCCTTGCCATTGGTTCAGTTGCTATACCAGAAACGCTGATGAGGATTTACACTGCTGATGAGACTTTGATTTCCATTGGCTCCTCCTACCTGAGGATTGTAGGCGCCTCCTATGTGTGTATGAGTTTCTCACAGGTATACCTCTGTGTGCTGCGAAGTATGGAGCGAGCACAAATCAGCACAGCAATCAGTGCGGCGGCTCTGCTGTCGAATGTGGTATTGAACGCTGTGTTTATTTTTGGCATTGGCGGCGCGCCCAAGCTCGGTGTTATCGGTGTTGCTGTGGGGACGACGACGGCGCGTGTGCTGGAATTGCTGCTTTGTCTGGCGGACGCGGTACGGGGGAAAATATTCCGCATAGATTTAAAGATTATGTTCGGCAAGCATAAAATGCTGTTTGCCGACTTCTGTAAATATTCTATCCCGGCGTTAATCAATGACTTTGCGTGGACATTGGCGTTTTCCATGTACTCGGTAATTATGGGACATATGAATGCCGATGTGGTGGCGGCAAATTCTGTGGTGTCAACGGTCCGCAACCTGTGTATGATTATGGGATT
Organism: uncultured Lachnospiraceae bacterium; assembly: GCA_910585895.1. Taxonomy (GTDB): domain Bacteria; phylum Bacillota; class Clostridia; order Lachnospirales; family Lachnospiraceae; genus Petralouisia. The sequence continues at coordinate 8,822 of CAJUHY010000072.1, read as the reverse complement.
TGCGCTTGGCTCCGGAGCTTCCGTGCTTCTTGGCATTGAGATTGGCGAAGGCAGAATAGAGGATGCCAGGCGGGATGCTAGGAAATCATGCTATGTAACGCTTGTGGTGGGGATAGCTACGGGTGTCCTGATATTGCTGCTGCGCCCGGTTGTGTTTATGTGTTTTTCCCTGACGGACCGCGCGGTAAATTATCTGAATATCATGCTGTGGATTAGTTCTTATTATGTGGTGGGACAGGCAATGAATACACTGTTGATTTCCGGTGTGTTCCGTGCAGGCGGCGATTCTAAGTTTGGCATGATTTGTGATATTGTTGTCATGTGGTGTATCAGCGTGCCTCTGGGATTTTTCTGTGCATTTGTGCTGAATCTTCCGCCAATGGTAGTTTATTTTATCCTTTGTCTGGATGAATTCTGGAAGATTCCGGCAGTGTATGTCCACTACAAGAAGTTTGGATGGCTGAAAGATATCACCAGGAAATATGAATAGAGAAAGTATAGGAAATAAAAAGCATTTGGCGGTATTGGATACGTCAGATGCTTTTTCACTTATCTCATTTGAGGCAGGCTATAATATTGTAATAAAAATATAGAAAACTAAATATTTTTCTCACTATTTTATTCATTTTCTATAGTTTTAGGGGATGAAAAATAATAAATATTGTGCGACAATTATATCACATTCATAAAATATGGAAAGGTTGCGGATATTTCATTGTAGAATACTTACAATCTTTCCTCTGCAAAGAAAGGAGTTTATAGTGAGGAAAACATTGAGAAACAGATGGAAGAGAGCATGTTCTTTGATTCTTGCGGCTGTCATGGTATTTACCATGATACCGGCAGAAACGCGGGCAGCGACATCGTCATCAGCGAATACTGATGGAACCTTCGATAATCCGGTTATTTATGCAGATGTGCCGGATATCGACATCATACGTGTGGGCAACGCGTATTATATGGTCAGCACGACCATGCATTTATCTCCGGGATGTCCCATCATGAAATCTACGGATCTTGTGAACTGGGAAATCGTGAATTACGTGTACGATATTCTGGGAGATACGGATGCCATGAACCTGAGAAACGGCGAGAGTATGTACGGCAATGGGCAGTGGGCTACAAGCCTGAAGTACCATAACGGCATATATTATGTGGCATTTAACAGCAACACCACGAAGAAAGCTTATCTCTATACGACGGATGATATTGAGAAAGGTTCTTGGACAAAGACAACCCTGAACGGATTTTTCCATGATTTGTCATTGTTTTTTGATGACGACGGAAAAGGGTATCTCCTCTATGGCGGAGGACAGATTAAATGCGCGCAATTGTCTGATGATTATAAGACGGTAAAGACCGATACGGAAATAACGCTTTTTGATATCAAGACGGAAGAATGGGGAGAGGACAAGATTGGAACCAACCTTGCGGGCGAAGGGACACATATCATCAAAAAGGGCGAGTATTACTATGTGTTCAATATCTGCTGGCCGGAAGGCGGCGTGCGTACGGAAGTATGCCACAGAAGCAAGACATTTCCCAGTACACAGTGGGAGAATAAGATTATCTTAAAGGCAAATTTCCAGAACAACGGCGTGGGCGGCGGCGTAGCGCAGGGAGCGGTCATTGACACTCCAGACGACAAGTGGTACGGTTTCATGTTCCAGGACCATGGGGCAATCGGACGTACGCCGATTCTCACGGACTGTGTCTGGAAAGACGGCTGGCCAATGCTCGGCAAGGACGGCGATGGCAAGACCGTGGAAGCCAAAATGACGCTTCCTGCTACAGGCAGCAGCATCAAATCCCTGGTTAAATCCGATGAGTTCTATAATGATGCGGAGCACAGGGTGTTTGAGGCACAGACAGCAACGGAGGAGGCTAAGGTCTTTAATACGGCAGGCGCAGAAGGTGGAGCTGCGGTTACTACGCCAGATGACGGAACTATCCAGTTGATAACGAATGGAAATCTGGAGACGGGAAACACGGACGGCTGGACAACTACGCCGGGAGAGAAGGCCTGCAATCTTGAAGCAGTGGATACGGAAAAGGCAAGCGGCAGTTACAGCCTCTTTGTATCAGGACGACAGGGGACCGGAAGCGGCGCCTGCCAGAATGTAAGCGGTAAGATGGAAGTCGGCAAGACTTATACAATTTCCGGAAAGCTCAAATATACAAATGGACCGGACACCAAAGATTTCATTGTTACGCTTCAGCATGGCGCAAATTACAATTACCGCCAGAACCTTGTAACGATTCATGGGAAAAAGGGAGAATGGGTAGACTTTAAGGGTACTTATACTGCTAAAGATAAGAGCGATGAGTTTCCGTTCGACCCCCAAAATTTACATATTTTTGTGGAGACGAGCTGGACTGCAGCGCAAGATCCGGACAATGATTTGATGGACTATTATCTGGATGATTTTTCAGTGACGGTCCCCAATGACAATTTGGCGGGAGACAGTTCTTTTATGACTGGCTTGGGACCGTGGGTTCCCTTTGAGAACCATGCAAAGATTGAGCTTGTGCAGCCAGGATTTGGGGGAGCAGATGACAAGTGCCTGAAAGTCAGCGAACGTTCAGCAGGCTGGCATGGACCGGCGATTGTCTTTGGCGATAAGATGAAGCCCGGCAGTACTTATATTCTCAAGGCGCGTGTCAAATACGATGCGGCAACGCCGGCGGAGCACACGATTAACTTTACCATGAAAGGGACGACAGGGGATTCGACAGAACCTACTTACCCATCTATGGCATCTGTGACAGCGAAGACTGGGCAATGGACGGAAGTCAGCGGGAAATGGACGATGCCAGAAGATGCAACGAACACTTATCCATGGACCTTGTATGTGAATGCAAATGAGACAGGTGCGCCTTATATTGATTTCTATTTGGACGATGTGTCTATTGAGGAAGAGGTAAAAAGCAATGAACCGGCAGAACCTGGCGAGCATGATTACAATGGCTCTAACCTTGACCTTGTATGGCAGTGGAATCATAACCCCAATAACAACAATTGGTCGTTGACCGAGCGTGACGGCTGGCTGAGGTTAAAGACAGGAAGTAAGGCTGCCAGCCTTCTCAACGCAAGAAATACCTTGACACAGAGGACCTTTGGTCCGGCATGTTCCGGCACAATCCGTATGGATATCAGCAACATGAAGCAGGGAGATGTGGCAGGGCTTGGCTCCCTTTCCTACAACTATGGCTATATTGCGGTCAAGAAGGGAGCGGATAATGCGCAGCTTGTGATGGTGGATGCTTCCGGTAATGACGCAGCTAAGGAAGATAAGCCTGTTATCAAAGAAAGCGTGGACTGTACGGGAAACATTGTATACCTCAAGGAAGACTTTAATTATGCAGGAAATGCCGACGGCACAGAGAAAGATACAGTCACTTTCTATTACAGCTTTGATGGCAAGACATGGAATAAGCTTGGCAGTGCCATGAAGATGACTTATGAACTGATTCATTTCATGGGCAGCAAGTTTGCAATCTTTAATTATGCAACTGACAGAACTGGCGGTTATGTGGACGTAGATTACTTTAAGGTGTCCGATCAGATTACCGGAACGACCCAGCCCGCAGCCGAACTGAATGCGACTATGACAGCAACGCCGGAAGTGAGCGGCGTTATGGGCGCCGAGTGTGAAGTAAAGCTTTATCTTGATGAGCTGAAAGGCGGACACTACAAAGATATTGAGGCAGCTATTTCCATACCTGGCATTATGAGTGTGGACAACGTAGTATTTAACAGCGAAGCAATCAAGGGACGCGCTATTTATGAAGTGAAGGGCAGCAGGCTTTACCTTAAAGTGAAAGGGAATGATGTTTCCTTTGCTGCGGCAGATAAATTGTTTGCAACGATTAAACTGAAAGTGGATGGCTATGTATCAAAAGAAGAGGCGCAGGAGGTTAAGGCAGATTATATCCGTGTCGACGGCGGTGCATCTGAATATGACGTGACCGGCTGTATTGCTCCGGTAACCTTGAAACATGTGGATACAAAGGCAATCGCGAAGAAACTTGGCTACGGCAATCCAATCTTCTCCCATGCGCTGGGTGCAGACCCCTATGCGATGGAGTATGACGGAAGAGTATACGTTTACATGACGGCAGATGATTACCAGTACGATGCAAATGGAAATGTCATTGACAATAATTTCAGTTATATTAAGACATTCCGGGTAGTGTCTTCCGCAGATTTGATGAACTGGACAGACCATGGGGAAATCCCGGTGGCAGGACCGGACGGTATTGCAAAATGGGCGAACAATTCATGGGCTCCGGCGATTGCACATAAAGAGATTGACGGCAAAGAGAAGTTCTTCCTTTATTTTGCGGACGGCGGCACCGGAATCGGCGTACTGGAGGGTGACAGCCCCTTAGGTCCCTGGAGAGATCCTCTTGGTCAGAAGATGTTCCCGACATCTTATCCAGATTGTGCAGATGGCGTAGTATGGTGCTTTGACCCGGCAGTGTTAGTGGACAGCAAGGGCGATGGATACATTTACTTCGGCGGCGGAATCCCAGGAGGCCAGACGCCCAGCGATGATCAGAAGAATTATCCGAATACGGCAAGAGTTGCCAAACTGGCGCCGGATATGGTGCATGTGGAGCAGAAGGACGGCAAATCAGTAGTATCAAAGATTGACGCGCCCTGTATGTTTGAGGACAGCGGTATCTTTGAATACAATGGCAAGTATTATTATTCCTATTGCTCGAACTTCTCAGGACCGCATTACGATGGCAATCCGGGCTTCGGCAATATCTGCTACATGGTAAGCGACAACCCGATGGGGCCATTCACAAGAGATACCTATGCAGGGGAGATATTCAGCAACCCCAGCGTGTGGTTCGGTACGGGCGGCAATAACCACCATGCAACATTCGTATTCGAGGGAGAGAGTTATTTCATATATCATGCACAGACAGTGGCTAAGGAAGAAAATAAGCAGAAAGGCTACCGTTCCACGCATATTGACAAGATTGAGATGCGTTCTGACGGTTCCATCAAGGAAGTAAAGGGAACATATGCGGGAATTCCTCAGCTGCATACGATGAATCCTTATGAGAGAATCGATGCGGAGACCATCGCATGGAATGCAGGCGTGAATGTAGTTCCCTGTGAGGAACCAGGTAAGCTCTTTGCAGATTACAACACGGCACTGACAGATCTTCAGGACAAGGATTGGACGGCTGTATCACAGTTAGAGTTTGGAGAGGAAGGAGCTGTAGGCATCAAGGTCAATGCGGCTTCTGCCGAGGGAGGAAGGATTGAAGTACGTCTGGACAGCCCGGAGGGAACATTGGCTGGCACAGTGGAAGTTCCGGCAACGGGCGGCGAGGATGAATATGAGCTGGTAGAATGTGATTTGGACAATATCACTGGCACCAAGAATGTATTCCTGGTATTCCGCGGCTCTGCGACAGAAAATATTATGAATGTCGACTATTACGAGTTCGTGGAAATGCCGATAAAGGATAAACTGGCAGTAAAAATCAGTAAAGCAGAGCAGCTTCTGGCAGGTCTTACCGGCACAGAGAAGACAAACCTGCAGTCGGCAGTCAATGCAGCGAAAGCAGTGCTGAATAAAGCGGGCGCAACGGATGCAGAACTGCAGAAAGCCTTTGCAGATTTGGAAGCAGCAGTAAATGAGGTGCAGAAGCCGGCAAATGAGAAACTGAGTGACAAGATTGCTGAGGCCAAGGGGCTTCTCGCCAAGCTTACCGGCACGGCGAAGACGAAGCTGCAGGCGGCAATTGATGCAGCTGAGGCAGTGCTCAATAATCCAAAGTCAGACCAGTTCGATATGGAAGAGGCATTGGCAAAGCTTAGCCAGTCAGTAAATGAAGCAGGACAGGGTACAGGCGTGACTCCGCCGCCGCAGCAGCAGGAGCAGCCGCCGAAGGTGAATGAAGCCTTTACCGCAACAGATGGGTTAAGCTATAAGGTTACTGCATATTCTGGCAAGTCAAAGACGGTAACAGTAACCGGAATCAGCAAGAAAGTTACCAGCATTACCATACCGGATACCGTATCCTACAAGAAAGAAGTATTCCAGGTAACTGCCATCGGTAACAATGCGTTTACAGGACAGGCAAGTCTTAAGAGTGTGGTGATTGGCAAAAATGTCACCAGTATCGGTGCAAAAGCATTCTACAATGATAAGAATCTGGCAAAAGTGACCTTTAAGGGAACAACTGTGAAGACAATCGGTAGAGATGCGTTTAAAGGCATCAAGAAGAATGCGGCATTCAGCATGAAGAAGACCTTCACTTTCAAGAATGTGAAGTACAAGATTACCAAATGCACCGCATCGGTAAAACAGGTAACAGTGACAGGTTTATCCAAGAAGCTTACATCCTTGAATATACCTGCAACGGTAAAATATAACGGAATGACCTTCAAGGTAACATCCATCAATAAGAAGGCGCTGCGTAAGCAGACAAAACTTAAGAGCGTTACGATTGGCAAAAATGTTAAGAGTATCGGAGCAAATGCATTTGATGGAGATAAGAAACTGGCAAAGATTAAATTTAGTGGGACAGCAATAAAGAGCATCGGCAAGAATGCCTTTAAGGGCATCAAGAAAAATGCCACGTTTACTGTAAAGAAAGCTAAGAAGGCATATTACAACAAGCTTTTGAAGAAGGCAAAGACCAAGAATTATAAGGTGAAATAGTCCAGACAGAAGTTAAAGATGAAACATGAAATCACATTCAGTAACCTTTGCGCCGGATGGCGCAAAGGCAGCTGGATGAAACCTAAGCGAGGCTGAGAGGCTGTCCCCAAAGCCGTAGCTCCCCAAAGCACATACCGGAAAAAAAGCATCCCTTCCATTCATAAATTCTCCGGTATGGCTTCTGGAGTGCTATGGCTTTGGGGACAGTCTTTTGTTTTGTGAAATGCATCTTTTTCCAGTAAAAAAGAGACTGTTGTTTTTGCAGAAAATCTATTACAATATAGGGAAGGAGGCATGGCATGAAAAGAAGAATGTTGGCGAGGGTGGAAGATATTAAGTTAGGGGGCAAGTTTTCGATTCTTTTTCTGGTCTGTGTACTGTTTCCCATGATTATTACCAATGGTTATATTATTCTTAGTATGAAAGCGGGAATGGATAGACAGCAGGAGCAGAGGATTGAGAATATTGCAGAACGACTGGAACTGGAACTTGCCAGTGAAATCAGCAAACAGATTTCCATTGCAGACTACCTTGACCGTAATGTGAACCTGCAGGAATTTCTGGAGACGGAGTATCCGGATGCGTCTGCCTATTATGAAGCGTATGTGGAATTGATGGAGAATCAAGTCATCCAGTATTATTATACAGCGCAATCTGCTTACAGTATTATAATCTGTACAGATAATGATACCATTACCAATGGTACCTATTTTGTGCGCAGCCAGAGTGTGGAGAATAGCTGCTGGTATCGTGAGTTTAGAGAGAGTGGGAGGAATATCTGTCTTTATAGTTATTATGAGGATGGAATAGAATCCGGCGGTTATATCGAAAAAGGGAGACGGCTTGTCCTCATCCAGAAACTTCCCCATTGTGGAGCAGGGGATATCATTATGTTGGAGATGGATTATAATTCCATGCTGGAAAATATGGAGATGGTCTGCGATGGGGTTGACGGCTATCTCAGTGCAGGAAGTAAGATTCTTCTGTCTACCGAAGATGAAAACAGTAAGAATAAAGAATTCCAGGGTATAACAGCATATCAGGATAAAGGCAGTTCCCTGCAAAAGTCTATAGAGATGTACGGAATGGATATGGACATTTATCTGACAGCGGAACGTTATGGGGCGTCTGATATAATATTAAGACAGAAGGGCGCCATTTTGCTTTTATATCTGGCAAACCTGATTGTGCCCAGTGCATTTGTATATATTCTTTACCGCTCACTGCATGACCGTGTGGAACTTACGCAGGAGTATCTGAAAGGTATGGAAAGGGGCGAATACAAGGTGATTCCTTTCGAGGGAGGCAAGGATGAGATTGGCGGCATGATACACCGATATAATCTGATGGCCCTGCGGATTAAAGAGCTGGTGGAAGTAGTATTCAAGAATAAAGAGAGAGAACAGGGGTTGGAAATAGCCAAAAGGGAGGCGGAACTTAAAGCATTGCAGAGCCAGTTGAATCCTCATTTTGTATTTAATGCGCTGGAAAGCATCCGTATGCACAGTATTTTAAAACAGGAGACGGAAACGGCGCGTATTTTAGAGAGTTTTGCAATCCTCATGCGCAAAAACATTCAATGGAACCGGGATTTTGTTACAATTGAGGATGAGTGCGATAATGTAAGAAGGTATTTGGAAATCCAGAAATACCGGTTTGGAGACAGACTGGACTTTTACCTTCATGTGCAGGAGGAGTGTAAGAAACGTTTCATACCCAAATTTATTGTCATAACCTTTGTGGAAAATGCCTGTGTCCATGGAATTGAAAAGAGCGTGGAGGGTGGTTCTGTGACGGTAGTAGTCTCAGAGGATGAAAATGACCTCTATTTTGAAATTCTGGACGAGGGCAGCGGCATGGAGCAGGAGGAACTTGAATCCCTCAGTAATTTGGTGAAACAGGCAGACATTAATTATATTCAGAAAGCGGAAAAGAGTATCGGGATTGTCAATACAGTGGTGCGGCTGCATCAATATTATGGGGAACGGGTACAGATTGACATAAACAGCACGGCGCAGGAAGGAACCGAGGTCTGCATCCGTATACCGAAAAACTATGGTGAGGATGATTTTGAGAAAGCAGGTGGGCGTGAATGATAAAGGTATTGCTGGTAGATGATGAACAGTTTATACG
>CAJUHY010000071.1 GCA_910585895.1 uncultured Lachnospiraceae bacterium | reverse complement strand
CCCACTCACAGTAGATTTCCTCATACTTGGCGGCTTCCTCTGTAACTTCTGTACTCGGCGTTCCCGGATAGCTTGATACAAACGCGCAGCCTGCCTCATACAGTCCTCTTGCAAATGCCTGATTACCTAACATTAATTGTCTCATAATTGATAGACATCCTTTCCGTAACCTAAATTTCCGTCTACCATCATATCATTTTTTGGTGAATTAGTAAATAGTGTACTTAAAAAGCGTCTCCTTTTTCGATATGCCACATGTGTCGCCATGGCAGAACATATTTACGGCAGTGAGCAGGAATTTGTTGCACGGATGAATCAGCGCGCCAAAGACCTTGGCATGAACAACACCACATTTATCAACTGCTGCGGACTGGATGTGGAAGGGCATATGACTACAGCCAAAGATGTTGCACTGATGTCGCGGGAACTGATTAACAGATATCCGCAAATTCACGATTACTGTACTATCTGGATGGAAAATATTACACACGTCACCAAGCGCGGTTCTTCAGAATTCGGGCTAGCCAACACAAACAAGCTGATTAAGCAGTATGCCTACGCTACCGGATTGAAAACCGGCTCTACCAATGATGCAAAATACTGCGTCTCCGCTACTGCCGAAAAGGACGGTTTAAAATTGATTGCAGTTGTCATGGGAGCGCCGGACCACAAAATCCGCTTTGCCGATGCGACCACATTACTCAATTATGGATTTGGAAAATGTCAGGTCTATACAGATACCGAAAAAGAACTGCTCCCCAAACTCACCATACAAGGCGGTATTAAGGAGCAGGCTGCACTGACCTATGAATCCGACTTTTCTTACATGGATGTGACCGGGGCAGACTTTTCCCAGATAAAGAAAGAACTGGAACTGCCTGAATCTGCCGCCGCCCCTGTTGCAAAAGGAACAATTGCCGGCAGACTCATCTATAAACTGAACGACAAAGAAATCGGTTCCGTCAAAGTACTGTTCGATGAAGATGTGAGGAAAGCATTGTTCAAAGATTACTTCCTGAAAACGCTGGGGGAATTTTATATGAGAAAGTCATAACTATAAAAGCGGCGCAAACAGACGCACCACGCCAAGGAAAGGACGGATAGCTGCCGGACGTTTGCGGCAGAACTCCATGTTAATCTCCTCGGATTCTGCCATCGTCTGCATCATATCCTCCTTCACCTTCTGTATAGCTGAGGACCGGTACATCCAAACGCCGCATTCAAAATGAAGGTAAAGGCTGCGGTAATCCATATTGATGCTGCCTACTGTAGCCACGATATCATCACTTACAAAACATTTTGCATGGAGAAATCCAGGGGTGTACTGATAAATTTTTACACCGCATTCCATCAGAGGCTCATAGTAAGACTGGCTCACCCAGAAAACAATTTTTTTATCGGGAATCCCCGGCATGATAATGCGGACGTCCACACCGCTTTTCGCCGCATTCTGCAATGCCTTTATCATCACATTATCGGGTATCAGGTATGGTGTGAAAATATACACATAATCTCTAGCACGGTTTATCATATTCATATAGATATTTTCTCCTGTAGTCTCCGAATCCAGCGGGCTGTCCGCGTAAGGCTGCACATAACCATCACTGACAAACGGCGCAATCTGGTATTTTTCAGGACAAAACCGGGACAGGTCCGTTTCCAAAGTATGGGTAATATAACACCACATTTCCAGAAACATAATAGTAAAACTCCATACAGCCTCCCCTTCCAGACGAAGCCCCGTATCCTTCCAATATCCAAAACGCTCCACTTTATTGATATACTCATCTGCCAGGTTAATTCCCCCAGTGAATCCAACCTTACCGTCTACCACCAGAATCTTACGGTGGTCGCGGTTGTTCATCAGCACAGACATCAAAGGATATAAAGGGTTAAAGCGTACGCATTTAATGCCTAGTTCCTGCATAGTCTGGTAATATTTTGGAGGAAGAGTGGTTACACAGCCAAAATCATCGTAGATGAATCGCACATCTACGCCTGCTGCTGCTTTCCTCTTTAAAATATCCCGGATTCTGTCAAACATTTCTCCTTCTTCCACGATAAAAAATTCCATAAAAATAAAATGCTGCGCACTCTCTAAAGCCTCGAGCATATGGGGAAACATTTCCTCCCCTTTCTTATAATATGTGGTTGAAGTATTCTCATAAACAGGAAAATTCGCCCAATCCCTGACATATTTTGATTGCCGGTAGACTTCTTTATCCGTCTGCTGAAGTTTCACTAATATCTCCTCATTCTGAGGAAATTCCTGCTCCAGCTGCCTATTGATTGCCTCCATCCGTTTACGTGTGGGACGGACCAATCCTGGACGCCCAAAAATCACATAAACCACAAGCCCTACCAGCGGAAGAGCCAAGATTACCACCGTCCAGGCGATAATGTGAGATGGATTGCTCTTTTTATTCACAATGACAAGCACTACAAATATCGCGATGAAATCAATTATCGTATTTACAAATGAAAAACGGATGAGGAACCCCTGCAGAAACGACCATATCCAGCATAATTGCAGCAGAATTGCCAATCCGACAATGGTTGCCCTTCCCAACAAAAATTTCTTGACCTTTTTCATCTCATTCATCCTCTCGTGTATAACTATCTTCTTGACATCCTTTAGTTCATTTCATAATAGTCTGCCAATGTCCACCATCCCCCACCCCTGTTTTGACTGAGGGAGCCCTAAATCCAAGGTCCTCTGATACAGCCTCAATTTTACCTCCGCCGGAGTCAGATATGGGTACTTACTGAGCAGAAGCGCTATGCTGCCGCTCACCATCGGCGCTGCCATAGAAGTTCCGCTCTTTCTTGTATAAGAACCCGGCTGATTGGCACAGCTTGTCACATTTGTCCCTGGAACCACCAGTTCCGGTTTAACAATACAATGGTCCGTAGGACCCTGACCGGAATACTCCGGTTTCAGCAATGACCTGCCGATTCGCTCCTTCGTATCATCAAAGCAGCCTACGGTGATGACTTTACGGCTTATGCCTGGAACTGTGATGCTATTTTCTCCAGGACCGTTGTTTCCAGCTGCCGCCACAACGACAAGATTGTGGTCCCAGGCATACTCCACCGCTTTCAGCAGACGGATACGCTCTTTGCTCTCCGCCTGCAAAACCATGCCAATGGAAATATTGACAATCCTCACGCCATATTCTTCCTTGCGCCGCACCAGCCATTCGATTGCCTGTACCACGTTTTCTGTGTTGCCGTTTCCCTTCCTATCCAAAATTTTTAATATAATAAAATGGCAATTAGGGGCAATCCCCATAAATTTTCCATTGGAACACATACCATTTCCACCGATAATTCCAGCAATATGGGTTCCATGTCCGTTATCATCATAGACCCTCCGTCTGCCACCAACATAATCCTTATAGAATGCAATGCGCTGTCCAAAATCAGCATGTGGGAATATTCCGGTATCAAGAACTGCCACACCGATATTCTCTCCAAAATATCCCCTCTTATATGCCGCCTCTGCATTTATAATTTGTCTGACCCTATCCATAAGAATCACTTTTCCTTTTTCTGTTAATATATGCAGGGGACTTGTCATAAGGAATAAAAAGGGTGAAGCCCACGCCCCACCCCTGGAAATGCGTATTTACTTTTCTTCCTTAGGAACATCCTTGATGGAAAAACTGATTCTTCCCATTTTGTCTTTACCCAGACATACAACCTTAACCATATCACCCAATGTCAATTCATCCTCTACCCGGTTAATTCGCTGTCTGGAAATCTTGGAAATGTGTACCATCCCCTCTTTGCCGGGAGCAAATTCTAAAAATGCCCCAAATTCTTTAATGCTGATAACCTTACCGATAAATATCTGTCCTGCCTCAAAGTCAGTCGTGATAATCTCAATAAGCTCAACAGCCTTGTCCATCATCTTCTTGTCCGTACCGCAGATAGATACCGCACCTTCATCACTGATGTCAATCTTCACACCCGTCTGCTCTATGATAGCATTAATCGTCTTCCCTCTCTGTCCGACCACATCACCAATCTTTGCCGGGTCAATCTGAATCTGTATAATCTTGGGCGCAAGCTCACCTACTTCTTTCCTCGGCTCTGCGATTGCCTTAGACATTACCTCATCCATAATATAAAGCCTTGCTTCCCTAGTCCGGCGAATTGCTTCCTCGACAATCGGTCTGGTCAGTCCATGGATTTTGATGTCCATCTGAATTGCTGTGATACCATCATGCGTACCAGTCACCTTGAAATCCATATCGCCAAAGAAATCTTCCAGACCCTGAATATCTGTGAGCACCAGATAATCATCGTCCGTATCGCCAGTCACCAGACCGCAGGAAATTCCGGCAACCATCTTCTTAATCGGCACGCCTGCAGCCATCAGTGACATACAGGAAGCGCATGTGGAGGCCATAGATGTGGAACCATTTGATTCAAACGTCTCAGACACAGCACGGATTGCATAGGGAAATTCCTCCTCAGAAGGAAGTACTGGCATCAGCGCACGTTCCGCCAGCGCGCCATGTCCAATCTCACGCCGCCCCGGTCCTCTGCTGGGCTTCGTCTCCCCCACCGAATAAGAGGGAAAATTATAGTGATGCATATAGCGTTTATTTACTTCATTTTCATCCAGACCGTCAATTCTCTGTACCTCAGATAATGGAGCCAATGTCACAACATCACAAATCTGTGTCTGTCCACGCGTAAACATTGCTGAACCATGCACTCTGGGAATAATATCCACTTCCGCTGCCAGCGAACGAATCTGGTCAATGGCACGTCCATCCGGTCTTTTATGGTCTTTGAGAATCATCTTGCGCACAGTCTTCTTCTGGTATTGGTAGATTGCTTCTCCTAATACCTCCAGCCATTCCTCATTCTCTGCAAATGCTTCTTCCAATTTTTCTGTAATCTTGCGGATATTTTCCTCGCGCACCTGTTTTTCATCAGTAAAAACAGCTTCCTCCATCTCTTCTGGCGGAACCATTTCACGAATAGCCGCAAACAGTTCTTCCGGCACGGCACAGCTTGTATATTCATGCTTTGGTTTGCCAACCTCCGCTACAATCCGGTTGATAAATGCAATAATCTCCTGATTTACCTCATGCGCCTTGTAAATGGCCTCAATCATCTGAGCCTCGGGAATCTCATTTGCGCCTGCTTCAATCATGATGACTTTCTCACTCGTGGACGCCACTGTCAGGTTCAAATCGCCGTTCTTCCACTGTTCCTGTGAAGGATTGATAATAAGTTCACCATCAATCATTCCCACCTGGGTAGTGGCGCATGGACCTGCAAATGGGATATCGGAAATACTGGTTGCAATCGCAGAGCCGAGCATTGCCACCAATTCCGGGCGGCACTGAGGGTCTACACTCATAACCAGGTTATTTAAGGTTACATCATTGCGGTAATCTTTGGGAAACAAAGGGCGCATCGGACGGTCGATGACACGTGCCGTTAAAACTGCATTTTCAGAAGCTTTTCCCTCTCGCTTGTTGAATCCGCCCGGTATCTTCCCTACAGAATATAATTTCTCCTCAAACTCCACGCTTAGCGGAAAGAAATCTATGCCTTCCCTTGGTTTGTCAGAGGCAGTTGCCGTAGACACTACAACTGTATCGCCGTAATGCATAAACGCCGCACCATTGGCCTGGGCAGCCACTCTGCCGATATCAATCCGCAGGGTTCGCCCTGCCAATTCCATGGTAAACTGTTTGTACATATTTTTTCTCCTTCTGAGAAAATAGAGCGGAAAACCGCTCTATTTTCAAACATAAAAACTATTTTCTGATTCCTAAACGCTCAATTAACTTACGATATCTCTCAATATCTATCTTCTTTAAATAAGCCAGCAGACCACGTCTCTGACCTACCATCTTCAAAAGTCCACGCCTGGAATGGTGATCCTTAGGATGTTCCTTTAAATGCTCTGTCAATTCCTGAATTCTCGCTGTCAATATTGCAACCTGAACCTCCGGTGAACCTGTATCTCCCGGTGTCCTTGCGAACTCTGCAATAACCTGTTGTTTCTTTTCCTTTGCTATCATTGTGATAACCTCCTTAAATTATTAGTAGTATCGCCCAGTCTGCCGTTTCTATACAAAACAGCTGCTTCCAAGGTCTGCTTTCATGCACCCTCAAAATATCAAGTAATGGTTGGAGTATCCAATTACTGAATACGGGCTGTTTCATGCTTCCGGCGAGTGCCATAAAAACACTCGCCGGGATTGATTATATCATATGAATATATGCTTGTAAAGAAATTAATCACTAATTAATCTTACCACACAGACTGGCGTACGGTAAAATGCATTGGATATCTTGATACCAGTCCTTGCAGAACTTGCATGGACAACCTGCCCATTACCGATATACATGGCAACATGGTTGATACCGCTGCCGCTGCCATAGAAGAACAAATCACCAGGTTTCGCGTCTGAGGAATTAATCTTCGTACCATAACCTGCCTGTGCACTGGATGAGTGCGGCAGATAAATTCCATATTTCTCATAGATCTTCATTGTGAAACCGGAGCAGTCAACGCCATTCGTAAGGCTTGTCCCACCCCACACATAACGGTTGCCGACAAACTGACATGCGTATTGAACCATATCAACACGGACGTCAGACACACCCTCACCATAACGGATTTCTGTAATCGTCATTGCCTTGGGAAGCTGTTCAGACACTTCCACAAATTCGCTTGCCACATAGCACTCGTCTCCATCTACATCAACCTTGAGCCACTCGCCCAAATCTTCTATCACATGCAGGGATTCTCCCTCTGCAATCATCGTCCAGATACTGCAATCTGTGTTAGGCTCTACCCTTGCGTTCAATGTCTGGGTACTGGATGTAGCCATAATAGACTTAACCTCCTCTGCCCTGGCCGCTGCTGCTTCACCGGTAAGCAAAAACTCGCCCTTCACATATCCTGTGACCTTCCCGGATTCAATTTTAAACCATTCGCCTTCCTGCGACAAAATCTCACAGCCGGCGTCTACCGGAAGCGCGCCTACCAGTTTCGTATCTTCACCAGCTCCTTCACGTATATTTAAATGATTCTCTACACTGGCAATTCCCAGGTTTGTATAGCCGCATATGGTCTTGGGCTCAGCAGCCATAGATACACCATTCTCCAATTTGACTGCCTCGGCATCACTCACCAGACACTCATTCAGCAGCGTGGAAACACCTGCGCTATGAGTTGCCGCTTCTGCTGTAACCTGACTCATACCAAACACTGCTGCTCCTGCCAGACATCCCATTATTATCTTTGTCCACTGTATTCTCATTTGTTTACCTCCCGGATATAAAACTGTTTCATTTTTTGCCATTATATCAAGGAGTTATTACGTTGTCAATAGTCTTTGTAATATCTATGTAATATTTAGTTTCCCTGCAATGCTCCCTCCGGGTCTCCTTCCAGAATGGAAAACGCAATATTCGTGGCATGATCTGCCACACGTTCCAATCCTGTCACCAAGTCTGTAAAAAGAATTCCCGTCATCGGCAAACACTTGCCCTTTGCCATGCGCCTGACATGGTTCTGCTGCAGTTCACGTTCCATGCTGTCAATACTGTTTTCCAGTTCCAGGATATCCGGCACATTTTTTTTATCCAGCGTGGTAAACATTTCCATTGATTTCTCCAGAATTATCATGGTCTTCTGATGCATTTCCCTAATTTCCTTTTCCCCTTTTTTCGTAAACTTGAGGTTTTCTTCATGACTCTTGATTGCTGCATCTGCCATATTCTCCGCATGGTCTCCTATGCGCTCTATATCGCTCACCACATGGAAAAGCGCGCCGATACGCCTCGCATCCACAACCGGCAGCTGCAGCTGGTTAATTTTTACAAGGTAATCTGTAATCTCTTTGCTGAGGAAATCAATCTGATTCTCCACCTCATAGACCCGATTGATTTTTTTCTGGTCACCATCAAAAAATGCTTCCATTGCAAGGTCCAGATTCTCGCGCGCCATCTTGCCCATGCGCTCAATCTCCTGCGTCGTCTCCACAACTGCGGTGGATGGTGAGAATATATTCTGCTTACCAATATAGAGAAGCTGATATTCTTTTTCTTCCTGATCCTCGCCCGGAATCAGCCGCCGCGTCATCGCCACGAACTGCGCAGACAGGGGGAGGAAAATAATTGTCTGGAAAATCTTGAAGAATGTATCGGCGTTTGCCACACACCTGCCGACGTCAGCGCCGGAAATATTTAAGATAAATTCCTCAAAATAGTTCATGCCAAATGCCATCAGAATTCCGATAATTACCATGCCCAGAACATTAAACATTACATGGATTAAAGCAGCCCGCTTGGCATCTTTTTTGGCATCCAGGCTTGCCAGCACTGCCGGTGTGCAGGAACCGATATTACAGCCGAGAATTACATAGAAACAAACCGGCAAATCCATCAGCCCCTGGCTCGCCATCAAAAGCAGGATGCTGACTGTCACGGAGGAGCTCTGTACGACAACTGTTATCGCTGTTCCAAACAGAATTCCCACAATAGGGTTATTCATGCTGCCCAGAACATCCATCACTGACTGATAGTCTTTGAGGTCCGCCATAGCATCTTTCATCAGGCTGATTCCCATAAACAACGCGCCAAACCCCAGAAGCACTTCCCCCACTTTCTTGAGCATAGGTTTCTTACCGAACATTATAAATACCGCACCCACAAACAGGATAAACGGCGCGACCCCCGTCAGGTTAAATGCAACCAGCTGGGAAGTAATAGTCGTTCCGATATTCGCGCCAAAGATAATCCCCACAGACTGCGCCAGGCTCATAATTCCTGTATTTACAAAACTTACCACCATAACCGTTGTCGCACCGGAAGACTGTATGATTGCGGTAAACAATGCACCAAACAATACCGCTATGATTTTATTCTTTGTCATGGCTTCCAAAATAGAACGGAGTCTCGCGCCTGCCGCTTTCTGCAGTCCCTGGCTCATAAAATTCATGCCAAACAAAAACAATCCCAGGCCACCTAACAAATTCACTATCAATTCCATGATATTCACCCTTTAGTTCTTTTGAACTCCTTTTCCCATGTTAAAATAAACCCTGCCGCACGCAATATCGTGCTGCATCTGTTCCTTTAAGGCTTCCAACGACGAAAACCTCTGTTCTTTCCGCACATGTTTCAAAAAGCTGACACGGACTTCCTCTCCATATAAATCCTCCGATACATCAAACAGATGCGTCTCCACGCCAATTGGATTATCGCCTTCAACCGTTGGTTTGCATCCGACATTGGTGATTCCCGGATAATCCCTTCCCTGCCAGTTCGTTTTCGTGATATAAACACCAAACGGCGGCAGCAGCTTGTCCTCTGACGGAATCAAATTGATGGTAGGAATACCCAAAATTTCTTTGCCCATCCGCCTTCCATGAATCACTGTCCCCTCTGTAAAAAAATCATAGCCCAGCAGTTGATTCGCGTGTTCAATGTTGCCTGCCACAATTTCCTCACGCACAAACGTGCTGCTGATATCTCTGCCATTCTCCTGGATCTTATCTACCACTTCCACTTCATATCCATACTTTTCAGCCAGCAGCTCCAACATACGGTAATCTCCGCGCCTCTGATAACCAAAACGGAAATCCGTACCTACTACCATGTATTTTACGTGACATGAATGGACTATCTTATCAATGAACTCCTCCGGCTCCATGCACATGACCTGTCTGGTGAATGGGCATTCTATCACACAGTCAACCCCTGCTTCTTCAAAGAGAATTTCTTTTTCCGCACCTGTTGTAAGCACCTTTGCCTGTATATCCTGCACCCGCTCCCTGGGCGGAATGTCAAACGTAAAGATGACCGCCTTTAACTTTGGTTCTTCTTTCTTCTTCCTTGCCATGTACTCTAACAGCAACTCATGCCCACGATGCAAACCGTCAAATTTTCCCAGTGAAAGCACCGAAGGTCCGTCTATTTCAAATGCCATACTCTGCCTTATGTATTCCATAATCTCTGTCCTACCTACATTTAATTCCATGTTTCGCTGTTTACTTTGGAGCTGGCTCCATAAAAACCTTCACCGGACGGATACACCCGCGTGTTCCTTCCCAGCAATAAATGCCTGCAAATGCCTGATTGCTGTCATAGACCCGCACCAAATCTGCCTGATACTCGTTCTGCCACTCCGACAGCCAGTGCGTCTTTAAGGGATTGCCGTTATACAATGGCTTAATAAACTCCTCTTTTACCGACACACATGGATACTGCCTGAATACACTGTCTGTATCTTGCAAAAATCCTGTTAAATCTTCTTTGGAAAGCTCCTTTTGCGGCTCTTTTGCGCGAACATCCTGAACCTGCTTCTCAATCTCTGAAAGCTTTCTTGCATCCTGCAGCCTGAAATCCGCTACACGTGTGCGTAACAGTGATTCCATACAGCCTCCGCAGCCTGCCGCTTCTCCAATGTCATGGCACAAGGTGCGGATATACGTGCCCTTAGAACAATGCACACGCATTCTTATCCTTGGCAAGTCAATTTCTATAATTTCAATGGAAAATATCTGCACCTCCCGCGGCGCCCGCTCCACTTCCTTGCCTGCCCTTGCCAAATCGCAGAGTTTCCTGCCATCCACTTTAAGCGCAGAATACATCGGAGGAATCTGGGAATAGTTTCCCACAAAACCTGCAATAATTTCCCGAACTTCCTCTTCCTTACACGATACCAAAGATTCTTTAAGCGCTTTCCCCGAGATATCCTGTGTATCCGTAACCTTTCCCAGCAGCAGCACTGCCTCATACTCTTTATCTTTGTCAGTCAGCAAATCACAGACTTTTGTCGCCTTGCCCAGGCAGACGGGAAGTACACCCTCCGCATCGGGATCTAAGGTCCCGGTATGCCCTATTTTTTTCTGTTTCAAAATTCCACGCAGCTTTGCCACCACATCATGGGAGGTAAAGCCTTTTTCTTTATACACATTGATAATTCCGCTAATCATGAAGCTGCCTTTCAATTTCCTTGCAAAGCCTGCCAAAAATATCTTCCGGTCCGCCCTCCATCGTGGCTCCTGCAGCCCTCACATGGCCGCCGCCTTTAAATTTCATGGCAATATCTGCAACGTTGACCTTTCCATTAGAACGCATACTCACCTTC
>CAJUHY010000070.1 GCA_910585895.1 uncultured Lachnospiraceae bacterium | reverse complement strand
GAATGACCATCTTGCAAAACCAATTGACATTCAGGCTGTTGCCCGCAAGTTAAAAAAATACATGAAATAATGTTTCAGACTAACAGAATATGTATTTCCTGATTAAAATGGGAAATGTTTTCAAAAAATACTCCTTTATGATAAGAACCTGCCATAAAAATTCTTATCATAAAGGAGTTATTTCTTGCCAGACACTATCTAGCGGATTTTGACTTTTTTGGAGCGGAAGCTGCTGGTGTAAGTCTTTCCTTTATAGGTTTTAAATGCCTTCACGGTAAATGTATATGTCGTGCCGGATTTCAGTTTTGTTTTTGTGTAGCGAGTGGCTTTAAGGCTCTTTAATTTCTTCCAGGACTTCTGTTTATTGGTCTTGTAGTATACGGTATAACCTGTGGCGCCTTTTACTTTACTCCATTTCAGTGTTGCTTTTTTCTTACCTGGTGTCACCTTGAAATTAACGGCATTTGGTGCAGTTGCCGTATATACGGAGGCATAAGACTTGCTGCTTATCTGCTTTCCATCCTTGGACTGAATATATGCTTTTACAGCAAAACGGTAATTTGTGCCCGCAGTCAGCCCTTTCAAAGTATAGGCGGCAGTGTTTTTGGTAAGCGTTGCCTTTGTGTCCCATTTTTTCTTGGAATTGTTATACTGATAAATGATATAACCCTTTGCTTCAGGTATCTTTTTCCAGTTCAGTTTTACGCTCTTAGCTGTAGAGGCAGAAATTTTCAGTCCTGTGACATCGGAGATAGTTTCAGGCGTTTCAGGCGTTTCAGGTGTTTCAGGTGTTTCAGGCGTTTCAGGTGTTTCAGGTGTTTCAGGCGTTTCAGGTGTTTCAGGTGTTTCAGGCTCTACATCCATAATTTTTTCTATTTCTTTGTAAATATCGGCTTCTGGCTGGTAGCCTAAAGTAAGATGACGTATTCTGTCATTTTTGTCAACCAGCACAATATATGGAAACGTACCGCCATTGTGACCATAGAGACCGAGATAAGATAGTGCAATGTTAAAATTGAGAGCTGATTCATCATGACAGAATGAGATGCCTTTACCAGCATAGTTCTGTGCAAATGTTTTGGTATCATTCAGGGAATTGCCCATCACATCTGCGAAAATGATACGAATATCCTGTCGGCTAACCCAGCTGCTTTCGTGAATCTCCTTTAAGGTAGCGTTTGTAAAGTCACAGAAAACATTGCCGAACACGAGGACTGTGGTTTTTGTGGGGTCAGCTTTGGTGGAGACAATCGTATTGTCTATCGTATTCAGTCCATAGGCAAAATTTGCAAAGCCAATATCTGAGCCGGAAGGAGGGGGTGTGGTTTCGTCGCTGCTGTCTCCGGTAAGTTCATTGATTTCTGTTAAAAGTTCATCGGCAGTCTTCGCTCCCATCAGCAGACTCTGCACTTTGTTGTTTTTATCAATCAGTACAGTCATTGGCAAATCCACGCCGTCTTTGAGGTTGATGTCAAAAAGTTCAGCGTATTTATACATGGCATTATTGATATCAACTATAGAATCATCATAACAAAATATGATATCCGGGCATTGATAACCTTGCTCGTATGTCAGTACCTCTTCCTGGGTTTGACCGCTAATTTCGGCGAAAATTACTCGAATATCGGAGCGTTTCACCCAGTCGCAGGAAGAAATGCTGCTCAGGGTACTTCTTGTGTAACCGCATTTTGTGTGTCCGAACAGCAAGATTGTGGTCTCGTTGGGGTTGGCTGTTGTGGTGATGGAAGAGTCACTGGTAGATGTAAGTGTGTAGGCAGGGTTGTCATAGCCGGCTGCCTGTGCCGTTGTCCCTGGCGCGAAGCTTAATAATGGGACAAGAAGCAGCATAAGAATTGCAAATAAATGCAGCCGATGTTTTTGGTAAATATTTTCCTCTTTCATAAGAGTCTCCTTTCAAGTTGCGTATACTTTTCGTATCTGGAAGCTGCTTATAAGAAACGGAAAGCACACAATTTTAATATATAATAACATATCGGCAATTTAAGTACAATTGATTTGAGTTTTCCTATTTTTTATAATAACTGATATTTTGGCTTACACGGTCTGTAATCTGTGGTTCAGGGCAGCTAGGATATTTGTCAGGGCAGAGAGGAGAGGGGCAAATATCCGTTCAAACAGCCATGCATAGACAGAGCCAAACAGGTTATTGAAAATCCTTAGAAAAATGGCGTAAGGAAGTCCGAATGATGGCACGGCAATGGCAAGGGCGCTAAACGCATTAAAAATTGTCTGCCATCCATAAGTAGCAGAAAGACCGGTTCCTATCCCGCCCAGTATGCCCATATAGGAGACAGAGCCTTCCGGCAGGAGAAAATAAGCTGTCACAAAGAGAATGCTTCCCAGCAAGTTCCCCGGAGCGCGGTATTTAATACGGTCTGCCATATCGTTTCGGAACGGTACGCAGACAGACATTGCCGCAATGCCAACCCACATGGTTTTTGAAATGCCTAAAAGGGAAGCTATCAACATCACACTGGAGATAGTAAGCGTAAAGCGGAGCTGCCATTGGGTGCGGGCAGAGGATAGGTTGAATTCCGTAAATAGGCTTTTAAAAGTGCGTTTATAATATTTTTTTCTATGGTTGCGGTAGTAAATAACAGCGGTCATAAGCGCGCCGGCAAATAGCCCTAGCAGCCGTTTATGATACATTTCACCGCTGACGTCGTATCCTTGCAGCAGAAGATAGGCAAGCGCTAAGGTAGAATGATTGGACATAATTACATTATGGCAGCCAAGCAGCATGATGAGCATGATAAAAACGGTGTTTGCACAAAATGCCCATCCGGCAGGGAGCAGGTTGGATAACTTCGGTCCGATTGCTAATATGCCAAATACGAGCAGGATGCTGCATGTGCCGTGGGTAGCGCGTATTCCAAGGTCCGCTTGGCGGAATACCAAAATGCTAAGCAGCACAGCAAGTCCTGCGGAGCTGTTTGGGCTGCCGAATATTGCGCAGAATGTGGCGATAAATGCTGTGCAGAAAGAGATGTTGAGAAGAATCTTGAATAAATAAATCCCAGTATGTTTGCATTTGTCTTTGGTCGTTTTCAGGCTGGAAATATAAGATTTTGAACCAGCCTGGTTAAGCTGCAGTTCTTGATAAAATGTCATTTCGGTACCTCCTTATTCTGTAACATGTTGTTAGCTTCTTTAATTTGCGAGAGCAGAGAGTAAAAACGCTCTTCGCCAAGAGTTCTCCTAAGCCTGTAGATAGGTTCCAGATAATGATGGTATGTCTGCAGCAGCTCTTGATTTCCCTTTTCTGTGATATGGAGGGTATAGCTGCGCCTATCCTTTTGCTTATATTGCTTTCTGAGAAATCCTTTGTTTTCTAAACCTTCAATCAGACGGCTTACCGCAGATTTGCTGAGGCCTGTCAGTGTGCTCAGTTCTAACGGCGTCAGCGGCACATCAGATAATGTGATACGGGACAGCATATCCACTTCCTGGGGAGAGGTGGCATTTTTGCGTTTTCCCCTTATATGAAGGCTTGAAAAGAGCCGAATTTCCTGCATGTTTTCCATCATTTCTATCCAATCAAAATTTTCTTTACACACATTTGACCTCCTTTTTTATTGTGAAAAACAAACTAGTTCACAATGTAAACTATATATTAATAGAAAATGATTGAGTTGTCAAGTGTAAAAATTGGTCATTGGAAAAGAAAAGGCGGATTGACAAAATATGACAAAATACGACAAAACTGTACTATAAAATAAGAAAGAATATGTTATTTAAGGTACAACACGAATCGAGTAGTGAGAGGAACAGGGTAAGAGGATGAACCAGAAAAAAGTATATTGGCTGCTGGATTCCAGGTTTGATTTTCTGCTGCCTTCGTTCATGCATGAAACTGGCGTACAAAAACAGGATATCGTTTTGGTAAACTCCTATCATGGCAAGTCAAGAACCGGCTGGAATAAAATCTTTATTCCCTTTGAGACGGAGCAGTCAGTTGTGCAGATGGAGCCGGACGATATGAATCGTTTTTTTTCAAAACTTCTGCCGTTGGATAAGAAAGCAACCGTTATTTCGTTCAGCGGTGCAGGATTGCCGCAAAATGAGAATCTATTTTCCATGACTGCGACCGGAAAAATAGCAGAAACCTGCAATGATAAATGGTGGCAGTATAACCAGTTTGCCAAAATACAGGTTCCGACTCCCAAGACATACTTGTATCATGGATTTTCGTCAGCTCGGAATCAATTAGATAACTTGCTAGAGAAACATAAGAAGCTGATAATCAAGAAGCCGTCTTTGTCAGGTGGGTATCAGATGTCTGTCCTATCCTCTGAGGAAGATTTCAAACGTTATTGGGCGCGTACGCAAGAGGAGGATAACGGACAAGAACTGCTGTTAAGTGAATATATCCCCCACCGGCAGTCATTTGCAGCCATGGGAGTGGTCCGCAGAGATGGAGGAAGTGTTTTTATCCCCATCATAACAGAGCAGGTGCTTTATCGCCAGATTGCATATGAAGGGCTGCTGTTCCCGGCCTTCTTGGATGAAGCCCAGAAAGACCAAATCCGCCAGATGACGGACAAGATTGGGAAGATGTTAGGCGAGAACGGATATTATGGTTTTTTTAATGTGGATTTCGTCTTGGCAGAAGATAATCAGCTTTATGCAGTTGAAATTAATGCGAGATGGGGGTTTGGCACAATCTTAGCAGCCTGTATGTATGGAAAGCATTTCTGGAAGGCTGTGCAGGGAATCGGCACGGAAGAGATAAGGTATCCGCAAAAGTGCTTAGCCATCGGCAAAATTAAAGCCAAAATGGGCAGGACGTATGCGGGGCTGGAGTCGTATTCCTCGATAACGGAATGGTTTGAAAGGGAGGAAGGCAGTTTTCGCACCTTCTTTTGCGGGACGGATGAACCGGAAAAGTTTGTGTATGGAAGTTATATAGGGGTGTTTGGCGAGTTTTTTGCGGAGGAAGAGGACAGGATGGAGGTTTTGGAGAAGTTCTGGGGGAACTGTATGGGATATTAAAGAATAGGATCGTATAGGAGTATAGTTGAAAATGAGAAAAAAGACATTGGCATTTATGTACATTGGAGAATCTCATGGATTTCATAAACAGAAATTCAATTTTTCAACGAAAGAATTATTTGATATAAGAACAGAGGATGACGGCAAAATAATTTTAAGGGAAGAGAAATGCAAGAAAAAGTTGTCAGCAGAATTTTGGGGTAAAGACATTTTGGAAGTCAACCTCTTGGTAGGGAAAAATGGGGCAGGGAAAACGACGGTTATGCGCTTCATCTGTCAATGGATTTGTCAGCTCTCCCAAAAACAGTTGCCGATGGAAACAGGAATTCTAGTTTTTAAAGATAATGATGATTTGGCATATATTGCTTTCTCGGAAAGAGAGGAAATACCAATTTCTACAAATATTCGTAAGATGGAATTGCATGAAAATGGGTATTTTTCAGATTTTTTTGAGGATGTTCAGCTTGTCTATTGCTCTAACACGATGACAGAACTGAAGATAGCCGGTTATGATATATTTCAGGACTGCTCGTTGCCTTACAGGCTGCGGCAAGCAAATGCCCATGGACATGTGATGGGGGAAGATATTACGAGAAATTTTGAGCACTATGAATTTGACAGGCAGATTAATGTTGCCTTAGAAGATGAGAAATTTCCGATTGATTATATTTTAATGGAAATCCACACATATTCGTTCAATGAATTAGACGGTTTGCTGTCACATCATAAAAAGGATATGCAGGGAGAATTTCAGGAACTTATGGAAAAGATTAGCAATAACACAGCAAGTAGTTCCCAAGAAGATTGGCTGAGAATCAGGTTTTTGTATGAAGTATTTATGGGGTTAGTTATTAAGATGTTAAAATGGGGGAAGAAATATCGGGACAATGGTAGGAATCAGATTGAGGATAGCTTAGAGAAGATATTTCGAGATGATATTATTCAATATGAAGATTTTATACAGAACGGGGGAAAAAGCTTAAAAGATTTTTTTAAAGAGTTGTTTGACGAATGCCATAATTCTTACCAGAATAGCATACACAGAGAAGATTACGGAAATTATTGGGGGGATATAGGCGGTTATGTGAATCAAGCGATGGATTTTATTGGAAACAAGGGAGATAATCAGTTTTTTAAGGGCTGGGCAGAACAGACAGCGACAGATAAAACAGAGGGGGAGACGCATGCATGGATAATAAATTTAAAAGAGAATAAAAAAATTTTTACAAGTTTCTGGAAGGTTTACTATCCAATAGCTTCTCATCTGGAAAATATTCATTTCAGCTGGGTTGCAAGCAGCGGGCAAAAAAGCATGGCAGAGTTATTTTCAGAATTAAAGAGCAATAAGGATTCTATACCTCAACTTCCTGAATGCAGCAAAAATATATGGTATTTATTGGATGAACCTGATAATACATTTCATCCAGATTGGAAAAGGAAACTGATAAATGAAATCGTAACAGCTTTAAGCGATGGCTGCGGGAAAAAGCAGGTTTGGATTTCGACCCATTCGCCGATTATGCTTTCGGATATGCCGGGACAGGCAGTTACCTGCCTGAAAAAAACCTCTGAGGGAAATAAGGAGGTTGATGATAGGAGGAAACATACCTTTGGGCAGAATATCTATGTCTTGTATAATGATGCTTTTTTCCTCCAGCATGGTGTGATAGGAGCGTTTGCAAGCGCCAAAATTAATAAGGCGGTTAAGGGGCTTGAAAACATAGAAAAAGATCTGATGGATATGTATGGGCAAGGTAAGCAATCGAAGGAAAGGCTTGAGGAAATAGTTATTGAAATTGTGGAGTATGAAGAAACTGCCGATTTATTGGCAGAACCATTATTTGGCACACAGATAAAGCGTTATCTGAAGAACTGTAGTAGATTATTGGAGCGAGTAAAACAGAGTGATTAAAATAAACATTGAGGATGAAGCAGAATATTCTCGTTTGCGCAATGAGTATTTGAAGAGGATTTCTAAATATGTAAGGTTTAATAAGGAGGATATTGTACCAGAAGAGGTATCTGAAAAGAGTAAAGATGGCATATCAAAAAAGGAGAATAAAGATAACAAATCCCCAAAGAGGGATTTAACAAAAGAAACGGCAAACGATTTAAAAATTAAATATACGAACTTGTATAATTATCTGTTCGATAAGGGCTCGGATGAAGTGAATAAAGAAAAGTTACGCTGCCTGCTTGCAGGACCGGAGGAAATGCCGCGCAGTTTTGGTGGCTGTGGCGAGAAACAGACAATGCTGGAATGTCTGGATGAAATTATTGCTGCCTGCTCAATGCCAAAAGACGCAGAGGAAAAGATAAAGGCACGGGAGTGCTGCCAGAAGATATTTAATTATGACAAGTTTGTAAGTGAGCAGGATGAAGCTTATTGGCTGTTAAGAAACTTGCATGTCCGGGTGTGCCCATATTGCAACCAAATATATACAGTAACCCTACCTTCCCCAGAGGAACTGCGAGAGGGGGAAATTTTTAAGACAACCCGGGCAACGTTTGATCATTTTTACAGTCAATCAGAGTATCCATATCTTGCAGTAAGCTTGTTTAATTTAATTCCAAGCTGTGGCGTATGCAATAGCAATAAATCGAATAAAAAAGAAAAAATAATATACCCCTATGACCAGGAGTTTGGCAAAGATGCCGTGTTTCGGGTTATTCCAGTTATTAAACAAGAGATAGTTGAAAAGGAGGGCAATATTCTAAACTTCCTCTGTGGGCAAAGCGATTCATTTTACATAAAATTTATGGGGAAGGAAGACATTTATTTAAGCAGTGACCTTCGTGTGGAAGAAAGGCTGTCCGGGATAGAGGACGCAGAATTGCGAGAACGGATAATTGCTTCTATCGGTGGGTTCAAACTGGAAGAAATATATAAGGAGCACAAGCAGGAAATCAGGGATATCCTGCGGAACAGATATTATTTTGATGAAAACTATGTAAAGACGGTAATTTGTCCTATGCTTAGGGAAAAGATGGGAGAAAATAAGAAAGATTCAGACGAGGTTGATAGAATGGCAATGGATATGCTCTTTTTTAGTAATATACGTGTAGAAGAATGGGGGCAGCGTCCATTATCTAAGTTAGTATCTGATATTTTGGAACAGTTATCGGAACTTTCATAAAAGTACAACGGAGAAAGAGAGGGGCAAATGACTACGCAGATGGAAAAAAGTGGGATAATTAAGATTTTATCGGAACTGCTTGCCATGGAAGTAGAGGCAGAACCAACGGTGGACGAAGAGGGATGTTTTGTGGAAGTTTCCATGCCGGAACCGTTAGAGGAACATATCTTAACTTACCGTTATCGGATTGAGGATAGTGGAGAGATATTGGTAGAAAAATGGGACAATGGCAATGTGGTCGGCACAGCAAGGAAGACGTTTCGGGAGATTGTCTGGAGAAGCTGCCGGTTGGGGCGGGTTTGCGCCAGATATAAGGAGCAGTATGGAGCATGGCAGAAAGAAAACAATGGCATCCCATATATCGAGACCAGAATCAATGACGATACGGATGGCAGGCCGGAACGTTCCTTTGCATTTATCAGAAGTTTCTGGGAACAAGACTTAGAGACAGAGCCGGAAAGCAACCGGAATCTGCGGCTGCTGCTGGCGGAATATGGGTTGGGAAAGAGTTCCTATTGTCAGGGCATCCGTTCCTATGTGGCAGAGGAGATTAAGGAACCGTTTTTAGCGGGGAGGGCATCCTTTCCCTTTGTGTTTGACTTAAACCGCTTTCGCAGCGGAGATTTTGATAAGTTTATTGAGACGGAATTGTTCGGCAGCTATAAGGTAGCGATGGTCTATTCGGTGTTTGAAAAGTTATGCCAGCAGGGAATCTTCATGGTCGTACTGGATGCCTGGGATCAGATGCGCAGTGCACGGCAAGTGCCGCAGGTAAAACAGGATTTGCAGCAAATGCAGTCTCTGTGGGAGAAGAGGGGACGTGCTTTGATTACATGCAGGCGTTCTTTCTATCAGCAGCAGTTGAAAATCAAGGGAAACCTGTTGCAGAATGTCAGGTTATATAAGCTAAATGGGTTTGACCAGGCGTCTGTGATAGATTATTTAAATTACAAGAATGAAGAACAACAAGGAAAAGAAGAAGAGCCGTTGATTCCTGATGTGCCTGAGTGGGTTGGCAGACGTTGGGAGATGAACAGCGATATCTTTGAAAAGCCCTTGAATCTGCGGCTGCTCGTGCGGCATTTCAAGGCAATTTCTGCCAAAATTGATTTTGAAAGAGTCAAAGTTGGAACATATCAATTTCTGGAGATTGTGTTTGAGGAGTGGAAGCAAAAGAATCATATCACAGAAGAAGGGTTTATCAAAGAACTGATCTCCCAGACCTTGTATTCCGGGTTAAACCGCAGCATTTCCCTGACGCAATACAAAAAAACGATTGGGAAAGAGCGAGAAAGTTGGGCTATCCAGGTGTTGAAGGATTTTGATTTTGTAAAAATTGATTATCAAGAAGACAGAATGGAGTTTTGTCTGGCGGCGTTTCAGGAATTTATATGGGCAAACTTTGCCTTACAGGAGTTACAGGCAGAACCTGGCATGGATTCCTCCCAGACCTTGATTCGGGATTATCTTTTAATCCGCGAGGTAAGGGAATGGATTTGTACAATGTTGAAAAAAGAGAACGAGAATGAGAAAGAGGAAGAAAGAGAGTTTGACTTCCTGCAAAGGCAGCTTGAATATGTGAAATATAGGCGTCACAGTGAGGTTGGATATTGCGGTTCTAATGCATTGACATTGCTCTGTGACCTGATTCCACGCTGTAAGGAACAATGGAAAAATGTAAAGATGGATTTGTGGCGCAGACCCTTGCGAGGAGCTGATTGCCGGGGCATGGATTTAGCTGGGGCGGACTTTCATGGTTCGGATTTAGCTGGGGCAGATTTCTCCTATACAAAGCTGGAAGGGGCGAATTTCCGCGGAACGGATCTGGCACAGACCGAATGGGGCGAGCATGGGCAGATGAAGAAGTGTGCGTTTTTGAATCAGAAGGATACTCTGTGTGTGGTGGCTGGGACGCAAAATGGCGGTGTGCTCACTTACCGAATCAATGATAGGAACCAGAGTGTCATGAATATACAGGATGACATCATCAATGACCTGGCAGGCGACCGCGGCGGCATTTATACCGCTTCCTCCGATGGCTGGGTCGGTTATATTGATAATAATGGAGAACTGAGGAATGTATATATTGCCCACAGCGGTCTGCAGTCAATTGCACACACAAATAATGAGAAATGCGTTTATGTGGGGGCAGAAAATCAGGAGATATACCGTTATAACTGGAATACGGGAAACAGGCATAAAATAAAAGTAGAGGGTAGTTTAGGGAATGGTGAGGACAGGATTTCGGATATCCATTATTATTCCAATAGTGAAGGGGAAAGTTTCGTTGCCTATACATTGGGCGATAAACGGCTTCTGGAATTAGTGAAATTAACAGGAAAGACCAAAGGAGAAGTCATTGGAACAGGGATTCTGCACACGGAACATTTACAATTCGATGATATCTGTTTTGCTGGCGACAGGTTAATTTATTCTGTTGTCGGTCGGGGTGTGTTTGGCATGTCGGTGGCAGAAGTGATTGGTGAGATTCCAGAAGAAGAATTATTACTGGATATGCAGAGTATTTTAAAGCTTCCGACTGCGGGGAAATTTTTCCTGAGCTGGGCCGGTGAGAAAGGGAAATTGCTGGTGGCGGCAGAGAATAGCCATGACAGACAGTATGATGTATATGAGGTGAATCTAAAGGAACAGCAAAGCGATTATCAGCCAATAGATATGGAGTGGAAGTTTGAGGATTATAAATATAAACCAGAAGCTGAACGGATTAAAGGATTCAGCGTATCGGAGAATGGTGAATATCTTGCGTTCTCAGGCGCTTGTTTGTCTGTGTTTCAGAAAAGTGATTCCTATTATACCCTGACAGGAGAACCGATTGAGGCTAAAATATCATGTGAGGGAGCAGATTTTTCCAATAATGTAGGATTGAGTAAGTATTATACCGATTTTTTACAGGCACGTGGTGCAGTTTTTGCGGATGGAGGGAATGAAGATGAGTAAAAGTAATTTTGGGTACTGGAAAGAAGTCGTTGGATTGGAGGAATATGATTTTCCGCATCTGATTAAACTGGATGAAGGGAACGTTCGTTTGGCGAGGATTGCGCAAAGTCGTGTCAGCGAAATCCATAAAGCGATTGCGACAAACAGGTTGGTGGACATTCAGGTACAGCCCGGCTGGGGCGCAACGACCCTTTTTCGTTATATGGCAGATAATGTCAAAAATAATAAACTGAATCTTTCCGTGCTGTTTGATTTTGAAAAAGATAATTTCCAGGATGGCGACCTTTCTCAGAAAGGATTTGTTTTTCAGGTCAAATGGAAGCTGGCAAAC
>CAJUHY010000069.1 GCA_910585895.1 uncultured Lachnospiraceae bacterium | reverse complement strand
ATATCTTTTTTCTTCTCTTTTTTGGGCTTCGCTTCTTTTTCAGCCTTCGCCTTCGCTTTCAGGGCTTTTTTCTCTTCTTTGTCTTTCTTCTTCTGCTCTTTCTTTTCTGCTTTCTGCTCCGATTTCTCTTGCTTTTTCTTCTCTTTGGCAGTCTCCTCATCTGCTAATTTCTGTAAGTCTGCCTTATCTTCCTCCGACAAATTCTCTACATCGGAAGCATCGATAACCTTATCTTCTTCCCCAAAGAACACACGACCCATTCTCTTGAAAAATCCTGGTTTCTTCTCTTTTCCTTCGTCCTCGGCGCTGTCCTTTGCTTTCTTTTCCTTTTTGGCTTTCTTTCCTTTTTTCGCCTTGTCAGCGTCTTCTGAAAGTTCTTCATGTACTTCTGCAATTCCGGGGTCTTGCAGATTATCCAACCCCAATCCTTCCAGTTGCCTCGCCAAATCTTCCATCTCAGAACCTTCCGTGGCAGAGTCCATTTCCTCAGGCTCCTGCCCGCTGGCAGAATCTTCCAGCAGATTATCGCCAAAACCTTCCTCCATGAAATTCTCTTCTTCTGCCGAAGGCAAATCATTCAAATTCCCTTGCTCTTCGCTGTCATCGCCCATTTCGGAAAGCATATCAAGCAATTCCTGGCTCGCTCCGCCGGAATCATAAGCGTTCACCGATTCCTCATCCAGCGTATTCACCTCAAAATCTTCTTCCTGCTCCGGTTCTGCATCAAGGTCCGCATACCCAGCTCCCACATCATTCAAGCCAAAATCTTCTTCATCAAAATTCTTCAGGGAGTCCTCAATAGACAAGTCCTTCCCATTGTCTAAATCGCCGTTTTCCTCTAAATCATCTAATGTGCCGTTTTTGATATTGCTGACGATATTATCTATGTCACCAATATCAAAATCCAAATCATCGCCATTTTCAGACCCTGAGTCACTCTTAGACATTGATTTGCTTTTTTCAAATGCTTTGAGGAAATCATCTTCCTCATCATCAGCGATAGGATCCCCAAATTGACTGAAGAAATCATCTTCCTCATGATCAGTCTCTGATTCGCCTTCCACTCCCCGTAACAATTTGTCCAGGTAATCTTCTCTCTCGTTCAAAGATTCCACCTCCGGTGCTTTTTCTCATACTGTTCTACTATCATAACACACTGTTTCTCAATACACAAGTGTATCAGTTCTTAAAGCTGTGTACCGGCGCCGGGATTCTTCCCCTGCGACTAATGAACGCCTCGCAGCTATACCTGTTGACCGGCATTACCGGCGCATGTCCCAGCAAACCGCCAAATTCTACCGTCTCCCCAATTCCCTTGCCGATAACTGGAATCAAACGCACTGCAGTTGTCTTCTGATTAATCATGCCAATTGCCATCTCATCCGCAATAATGCCGGAAATCGTTGCGGGCGGCACATCCCCGGGAATGGCAATCATATCAAGCCCCACAGAGCAGACACAAGTCATTGCCTCTAACTTTTCCAAAGTCAGAGCCCCGGCTTCCACAGCGTTTATCATGCCCTGGTCTTCACTGACCGGAATGAATGCTCCGCTTAAGCCACCCACATAAGAGGAAGCCATAATGCCGCCTTTCTTTACCTGGTCATTCAACAGCGCAAGCGCTGCGGTAGTGCCCGGGGCGCCAGCATATTCCAGGCCAATTTCTTCCAAAATCTCTGCCACGGAATCCCCGATAGCAGGAGTCGGCGCCAGAGATAAGTCAATAATGCCAAAGGGGATTCCCATTCTCCTGCTGGCTTCCTGTGCCACCAGCTGACCGACACGGGTAATCTTAAACGCTGTTTTTTTAATTGTCTCGCACAGCGTTTCAAAATCCGCTCCTCTTACTTGCTCCAAAGCTTTTTTAACCACGCCCGGACCGGAAACTCCCACATTGATAATGGCATCCGCTTCTGTCACGCCGTGAAAAGCTCCTGCCATAAAAGGATTGTCATCAGGAGCATTGCAGAACACTACCAGCTTAGCACAGCCCAGGGAATCGTTGTCCTTCGTATACTCTGCAGTTTTTAAGATAATTTCTCCCATTAACTTGACGGCATCCATGTCTATTCCTGTTTTGGTGGAACCCACATTGACAGAACTGCATACGCGCTCCGTCTCTGCCAATGCCTGAGGAATTGAGCATATCAGATTTTCATCTCCCGTCGTCATCCCCTTTGAGACCAGTGCAGAATATCCTCCAATGAAGTTCACGCCCACTGCTTTCGCTGCCTTATCCAAGGTTCTGGCAATTGTCACAAAATCCTCGGGTGTCTTACAGGCTGACTGTCCTATCAGAGAGATAGGCGTCACTGAGATTCGTTTATTAACGATGGGGATGCAGTATCCCCGCTCAATCTCTGCTCCTGTCTCCACAAGATTTTCTGCCGCTGTTGTAATCTTCTTATAAATATTGTCATTTAATTTCTGTAAATCTGAATCAATACAATCAAGCAGGCTGATTCCCAGGGTAATGGTCCTTACATCAAGATTTTCCTGCTCAATCATTTTGTTGGTTTCGTTTACTTCCCAGATATTTATCATTGCGCCGCTCCTTAAATTCTGTGCATTTTCTTAAAAATCTCTTCCCGCTGGCATTTGATATTCACGCCGATTTCCTCCCCCAACACCTCTAAATCTCTGGCACACTGGTCAAAAGGCTTATCCGCATTCTTCATATCCGCAATCATCATCATATTGAAAAAATCCTGAACAATCGTCTGACTGATGTCTAATACATTAATCTGATGTTCCGAAAGATAGGTACATACTTTCGCAATGATTCCCACGGTATCTTTTCCTACTACCGTAATAATTGTCCTGTCCGCATTTCTCTCCATTTCTTTTTACCTCCAAATAACTAAAACTCAATCACATCCGATACTTCATCACGCTTTGCAACATGAATAGGAAAATCACCTGCATGGTATGGATTATCTGCCATATCAATTTCCAGCCGTACTGTCTCGTAGGCAAGCCGCTCATAATTATTTTCTTTACTCAGATGACCTAGAATTGCCACCTTAAAACCATCGTGGAGCGCTTCACTCAGAAGCTGCCCTGACATTTCATTGGATAAATGCCCCTTATCCCCCAAAATTCTCTGCTTTAAATAGTAAGGGTACGTCCCGACCTGTAACATATGTACATCATGATTGGCTTCGAGAAGAAGCACATCCAGATTCTGCAGTTTCTCTACAATATAAGCGTCATATCTGCCAAGATCAGTCATCACCCCCACAGATTTCCTTCCCTGTCGGAACACAAATGCCGTCGGCTGGGCAGCATCGTGTGAGATGGCAACCGGACTTACGGTAATATCTCCGATGGTAAATTCCACATCCGGCTGAATCTCCTGAAACAGCTCCGGGGGAATTTCCCCAACGCTCTTGCATTTTAATACCGCCTCTTTCGTTCCCTTGGTTGCATAGATAGGTATGCCGTAGCGCCTGGAAATCACGCCCAGACCGCTGATATGGTCTGAATGCTCATGAGTAATGAGAATTCCTCCTATCTCCCGGGTGGTATGTCCTATCTCAACAAGCCCCTCCTCTATTCTCTTTCCGCTGATGCCGGCATCAATCAGTAAATTTGTGCTGTCAGAAGCAGCAAAAATACAGTTTCCGCTGCTTCCACTGGCAATGCTGCATAATCTCATGTCCCATCAATCCTCCCAGTAGATGTCAAGGACATCGCCTTCTTTCAGTTCTGCAGTGTAGGAGGGCGATTCCCCATTCAGGAGAGTGACAATGCTCTTTCCATTTCCTCCATGCACATCAAAGCCAATCACATCAAACACATCCACAAACACATACGTCTTCTTACCGGTCAGAGTCACCGGCATCTTATTTACCACAATATGGAGGTCCATTCCCGCCAACTTTGCTGCTGCACGCTTGGCAACACGCTGTTTGGCTTTCTCTATAATTGTGGGACGGATATCGCTCTCAGTCGCTTTCTGTTCTTCCATGAACTTCTCTTCCAGTTCCTCCTGCGTCAGTTCATGCTCCGACTCTTCGTAGCTTTTATCCACATTGCGGATGGCATCTATTTTCTTCTGTAATTCCGTCTTTTCTTTCACGTCATCTGCCGGCTTTGCGGAATTCTCCTCTGCTGCCGTAAGCTCTGCCTTAACTTCTTTTTCCTTTTCTATTTCTGACTGCGGTGTGCGGAATGCCTGCACAGTCCACTCAATAGAAAAATTCTCATAGACCAGCGTTTCCAAATCTGCCGGCTTATTATTGACAAGGATTTCTTTTTCCATGTCAATTTCCACGTCCATAAATTCAATAATCTGGGAAACGGTATAATAGCCCCGCATCTCCACGCGGTCATCTTCCTTAATTTCATAATCAGGCATCTCTATAATTCCATTGACTTCGGCAAACCTCGGACAGGATATGGTGCGCCCGTTAACCTCTATGTTCAGCATAGACCTGCCGTATTCTTCCAAATCATCCAAACGGCAGACTGCATCGCCTCCCTGTGTAGACGGCTCAATTGTAATATCACTGTTAGGCTCTAATGGCGCATTGATATTGGTAAGATGCCCATTTACCCGCACAACTGCAGATTCCCCGGCCTCACCGCGGGCAATGCGTTTCCTGCCGTTGACTGTGAAATTAATCTCTTTGCCCCGCCGTGGAAAAAGCTGTTCATTGGGAAATCCTGCCTGTAACGCCGCATCCACAATTGTCAGTTTATCGTTATCATATAATTTAATTCTTTCCCCATTAAAACGTACAAAAATAAAATTATTCTTCTGGTCATAGTAATTCAGGCAGATACCGATTGGCGTCACAAGCAGTGGATCTTTGCGGATATCCTGCTGTTCAAAATGAATCTCCTGCAGCACTTCCTCTCCGCGCAATGCCACACGCTCCTGCGGTAAGCCCAATTCAGACGAAAGATGCTCGATAAATCCATGGATTTTTCCGCCGCCGCCGACCACAAAGGTTGCACTGACTGTCTCTCCTCCGTTGAGTTCTTTAATCTTGGCTGCAATATTCTCCGCCAAATCATCCACCAGGGGCTTCAGCAGCTGCCATACCTCCTCAGCGGTGACCGTATGCTTAATCATCATGATATCCTGGTATTCTATCTCTTCCTCTACGCCGGATTGCAGCTTAATATACTCCGCTGTCTTGAAATCCACCAGATAGTGCTGCACCAAAAGTTCTGTCAGCTCATCTCCCGCGCTGGGAATCATGCCGTAGGCGATGATGCTTCCATCCCTGGTCACAGAA
Source organism: uncultured Lachnospiraceae bacterium (assembly GCA_910585895.1). Taxonomy (GTDB): domain Bacteria; phylum Bacillota; class Clostridia; order Lachnospirales; family Lachnospiraceae; genus Petralouisia. The sequence goes on along the minus strand of CAJUHY010000069.1, from coordinate 6,788 downwards.
ATATCACTGGTTCCCGCGCCGATATCGACCAGAGCGATATTCAGCATACGGAATGTCTCCGGAATTGCCACATTAATTGCGGCAATAGGCTCCAAAGTCATATTTGCCACTTTAAGGCCTGCAAGCCCAACTGCAGAATATAAGCCGTCCACAACGTCTTCCGGCAGGAATGTTACAATGATATCTTCGCTGATTTCTTCTGCCTTATGGTTCTCCAAATTAGAGAATACATCTCCGTTCAGGTAATATTTGACGACGGAATAGCCGACACAGTAGAACTTGAACTTGGTGTCATTATTTTCATTTAATATTCGCTGCGCTTTCTCTATTCCCAGCAAATCCAGCGTATGGATATCTTCGCCGGTAACTACGCTCTCTTCTGTAAACTCAAAACTGATGGTGGTGGTTACGGTCTTTAACACACGGCCAGCCGCTGCAATACATACATCGTTCAATTCAATCTGCAGCTGAGATTCCAGTTCCTTTTTTACCTTCCCGATTGTCCTGCCCACGCGTCCGATATCGTGAATCTGCCCATCCAGCATAGAACGCGTCTCATGCTCTTTGATAAACTGGGCTATCACAAAAAATTCTTCCTCCTGGCGGTATCCTACCGTGCCCACTACATTACGGGTTCCGATATCCAATCCAAACACCAGGGGTATCCCTTCTACCTGCTGCACCTGTTCCACTTCTCCTTTATTTTTGATTATCTGCGCAACTTGATAAAACGCCTCTTCTTTCGTGCCGTTATTGTCAATCACTACCTGGCAATGTTCGCGGTATTCTTCTTCTGTCATCTGACTCTCAAAAATCTTTTCTATCTTACTCGGGGAATACTTGCGGGATTCCAACAGACGCTGCCTGCGAATCTCTTCTGCGGCATGGATATACCAAATTTCATCGCAGATTTTATCGTAACGATCCTCTATCAAAAGCGCCGCCTCGATAATCACAAAATCCAGAATACGCATCTGTCTCTGCTCTTCAATCCTGTCACAGATATATTGTTTTACTGCCGGATGGACCACCTTATTTACATCCTGCCGAAGCTGCGGAGATTCAAACAGTTTTTTGGCCAAAGCCTGACGGTCAATCGTCTCGTCCTCATTATAGATTTCCACCGGAAGAAATTTTAAAAGCTGCTCATAACATTCCGTCCCTGGTTCCATCAGCCTCTCAGCAATTCTGTCTGCCTCCAAATTCTTGACTTTATAATTTTCCTGCAAATATTCCAAGATAGCGGACTTTCCTGCTCCCACTCCGCCAGTAATTCCTATTACCTGCATAATTTCAGCTCCTCTTCTCTCATGTGCCTTATCACGGCATATTACCTGTCTCATTTCTAACCGGTCCCATCAATGTGCCTCGTACCAGTCTTTTCCCTGTTTCATATCAATCTCCAGATTTACGGAAAGCGCTGCTGCTTTCTCCATATCTTCTTTTAAAATAGCTTTTACACGCGCAGCCTCATCTTCTCTTGCCTCTATCAGCAATTCATCATGAACCTGCAGTATCAGCCTGGAACTTAGATTCTGCTCCTTTAAAGACTGGCTTACCCGTATCATGGCAATCTTGATGATATCTGCTGCTGTCCCCTGTATCGGTGAGTTCATAGCCACCCGCTCACCAAAAGAACGCTGCATATAATTGCTTGAGAACAACTCCGGCACCGGTCTTTTCCTGCCGAACATTGTGGTGACAAACCCCTGTTCCTTTGCCTGCTGCACCTGCCTGTCCAAAAACTGCTTTACGCCGGGATACGTCTCAAAATAAGATTCAATATATTGTGACGCTTCTTTGGTCGTAATACTCAAATCCTGGCTCAGCCCAAAAGAACTGATGCCATACACTATGCCAAAATTTACCGCCTTGGCATTCCTTCGCTGCAGGGAAGTCACCTCCTCAAACGGCACATGGAATACCTGGGACGCCGTCATCCTGTGGATATCCTGCGCTTCCCTGTAAGCCTGAATTAAATTGGCATCTTCCGACATATGGGCAAGCACACGAAGCTCTATCTGCGAATAATCTGCATCTATCAGTACGCAGCCCTCCCGGGGAATAAATACTTTCCTTATCTGCCGCCCTAATTCCATACGAATAGGAATATTCTGCAAATTAGGTTCTGTACTGCTAATCCTTCCGGTGGCAGTGATGGTTTGATGGAAACAGGAGTGAATCCTGCCGTCTGCCTCAATAAAATTCGCCAAACCGTCCGCATAAGTGGATTTCAATTTTGTTAATTGCCGGTATTCCAATATTTTGGATACTAATGGATATTCGCCTGCCAGCTTCTCTAACACATCTGCCGCTGTAGAATATCCGGTCTTCGTTTTCTTACCGTAGGGCATTTTTAGTTTATCAAAAAGAATTACGCCCAGCTGTTTGGGGGAATTGATATTAAACTTCTCTCCGGCATCTGCATAGATTTCCTGCTCAAGTTCCACAATCTTCCCTGATAAATCCTCTCCATAAGCTTTGAGCTGGTCCGCATTTACCAGAACTCCCTCTCGCTCCATCTCATAAAGCGTATACAAAAGCGGCATTTCAATTTGGCGGTATAGTTTCCACATTCCTCCTGCCGTCAGCTTCTCAGACAACACCTGTGCCGCCCGCAAAGACACATACGCAAACCAGCAGGCATATTGCAAAATTTCCTGCGGCTTATCGCTGGCTGCCTGTCCTAAGGATAATTTACCCAGCAAATCCTGCCTTGCCGGCGCCAGCAAATCCAAATGCTCCTTGGCTATATCATCATAACTGTAATCATTCTTCAGCGGATTTAAAAGATAGGCCCCAATCAGCACATCCTCCATATGACCTCTCGCCTGTTCAGAAATGGTAAAATAAGGAAGCTGGGACTTTAAATCAAATGTCGCAGCCATAGAGACCGTATCTATAAGTTTTTCCGTCTCCGCCACGAGATAATCTCCTGTAATATTTTCATTCACCATAAGAAAGCAGATTTGTTCTTCACCATAAGCAATACCGATTCCCAGAATATGGGAACCCGCTTGATTCTGCCCCGCCTCATTGTTATCGGGATTCGCTTTCCATAAATCCTCCAGCGTAAGCTGTCCCTGTTTTTCTACTGGTTCCCGATTGGGGTCTGACAACAGACAGAATCCTATTCTGCCTTTCTCCCCAGCCTGTTGAAATACCTTATCGGCTTCTGCTTTGTCTGTAATTTTCTGGAACTTCTCTTCCAAAGGATTTGCCGAAGCCTGTAAATCAAAGCGGCTCAGCATATTCTTAAATTCCAGCTTCTTCATCCACACATAAGCTTCCGGCGTAAACAGATTACCCAACGCTGCCTGGCTGATATCGTATTCCACTGGCGCATTCACTTCAATGGTCGCCAGCGTCTTGCTCATCTTCGCCATTTCGTAGTATTCCTTCAGGTTCTTCTGCGCCCGCGGTGGCTTCACATCTTCAATGTGCTCATAAGCATTCTCAATACTGCCATAGGCTGCAATCAGGTTGGTCGCCGTCTTCTCGCCTATTCCCGGCACCCCTGGTATATTATCTGCACTGTCTCCCATCAGCGCTTTCACATCAATGAACTCCGTTGGGGTTACCTGGTATTTCTCTTTTACGTCGCTGGCGTAGTAATCTTCAATCTCCGTCCCTGTCCGTTTGGTCTTGGGAATGCGTATCTTAATGTGCTCACTGGCAAGCTGTAAGAGGTCCCTGTCTCCTGACACCAGAGACACCTCCAGCCCTTGCTGCTCACTATGCTTTGCCAATGTTCCCAGAATATCGTCTGCTTCATATCCCTCTCTCTCCAGGATGACAACGCCCATTGCCTTTAATACTTCCTTCATTACAGGAACCTGCTGCCGCAGTTCCTCTGCCATGGGCTTTCTTGTCCCCTTATATTCCGCATACATCTTATGGCGGAAAGTGGGTGCATGAACATCAAAAGCCACCATCAGGTAATCTGGCTTCTCCTCCCCTAAAATCTTAAAAAGAATATTGAGAAATCCATATACGGCATTGGTATGGAGCCCTTCTGCATTTGTCAAATCCGGGATTCCGAAAAACGCCCGGTTGAGAATGCTGTGTCCGTCAATCAAAACTATTTTCTGCATCATATCACTCCTATTTTACACTATATGGAATATTTTTAAAAGAAAAATTTTCTTAGGTTTTTTGTGGTTTTGTATAATAACGGATATTAGATTTCCCTGGTGTACTCTTTGAGCCATTCACGTTCCTGCCTATCCAGAAATGGGGAAATCTTCTCATACACCATAGCATGGTACGCATTCAGACGTCTGCGCTCTGCGGCTGTCATCTCCTCCGGCAGGATAGCATCCAAATCTATCGGTGCATAAGTTATAATTTCAAACTCCATGAATTGCCCATATTCGTTTTTTTCGGCTTTTTTACAGAGAAGCTCATTTTCCGTGCGGATACCGTACTTTCCTTCAAGATAAACTCCCGGTTCATCGGTAGTCACCATCCCCTCCTCCAACACACAGTCCCTGTTTGGTTCCGGCAATTGCCGCCAGCGCAATGCATTGGGGCCTTCGTGGACATTGAGTAGATAGCCGACGCCATGTCCGGTGCCGCATTTGTAATCCAGCCCCAGATTCCACAGAGGTCCCCGGGCAAGAATGTCCAGACTGGTCCCTCTGCAGCCGTAAAGAAACTTTGCCGCAGCCAGATTCAGGTTACTGCGGCATACTGTGGTAAAATAAAGTTTCTGTTCATCACTCAACGCACCCAAAGCCAATGTCCGCGTGATATCCGTACTCCCATCCAGATAATGCCCACCGGAATCTACCAGCAGAAATCCGCCAGGCTGTAATATTTCATCTGTCTCAGGCGTTGCCAAATAGTGCATCATGGCTGCATTGGCCCCATACGCACTGATGGTGTCAAAACTTAAGTCTACAAACAGTTCCTGCTCCTGTCTGCGCGCCTTAAGGTATTCGGCTGCAGAAATTTCGCTTATTTCTTCCCGCCCAATATGTGTCTTAAGCCAATGCATGAATTTGGTAAACGCAACGCCATCCTTTACATGTGCATTGCGGATGTTGGTAATCTCCGTCTCATTTTTAACAGCCTTCATCCATTCCGTGGGATTCGTCCCCTGTAAAATTTCCGCTTTCAGGCAGCTGCAAATTCGGTAATTGACAATATTTTTATTGAGGAGCACTTTCTTATCTGCTGATATACCCTTTGCATAATCATAAACTCCCTCATAACGTTCAAGTAAAATATTATTGTCTGCACAATAACTGCGGAGGTTATCATCGAGAGCCTCCGGATTAACAAACCAGGTACATGCTTCCATCGTGACCGCCGCAAACGACATCACGACAGGCACATGCACAATATCTTCCCCGCGGATGTTGAACAGCCAGGCAATATCGTATAAGGACGTCAGAATATGGATATCCGCACGTTTCTCTTCCATCTTCTCCCGAAGCCTGCACAGCTTATCAGAAACGCTCTCCCCCGCATATTTTTCTTCCAGAATATACGCCGGATTCACCGGAAATGGCGGACGTTCTTTCCAAATTACGCTAACAAGGTCTTCCTCCGCTGCAATACTTCCCTGTTTCTCCTTCGCAATCTGCGCGTATAATTCGCCGGCTTCGCCATTGACCACCCTGCCGTCAAAGCCCAGGCAGCCGCCCTCACAGAGATTTTCCTTGACATATTCTTTGACAGTAGGAACTCCCTCCTCCCCCATCCGGTAAAGCGTTACTGGACTATCCGATAATTCTTTCTGTGCCTGAATAAAATATCTGCCGTCCGTCCACAACCCGGCTTCTTCCTGCGTGATGACCGCTGTCCCCGCTGAGCCGGTAAAGCCAGTCAGGTAACTCCTTGCCTTAAAATAATCTCCCACATACTCAGAGTTATGGAAATCTGAGGTAGGCACGATATACATGTCAATTCCACGCTTTCTCATCTTAGCGCGAAACATATCGATTCTGTCAGATACTTCGACTGCTGCCACTTTCTTTCTACTCCTTTTAATCTTTCTTTACTTAGACAATCACCTATTTCTTCACTGCAACTACTTCAATTTCCACGAGCCCGCCCTTGGGAAGCTTTGCCACCTGTACACAGGAACGCGCAGGCGTCTCTCCCTGAAAATACTGGGCATAAACTTCATTGACTTTGGCGAAATCATTGATATCCTCCAAAAATACGCTTGTCTTCACCACATGTTCAAGGTCACTGCCTGCCGTTTCTAAGACTGTGGCAAGATTTTTCAAGCTCTGGTGTGTCTGCGCCTCTACACCCTCTGGCAATGTGCCGCTCTCCGGTATCAAACCTAACTGCCCTGAGGTAAAAATCAGTCCATTTGCCTCTACGGCATGTACATAAGGTCCCACTGCTGCTGGCGCTTTCGGTGCATTGATTGATTTTTTCATTTTTCTTCCTCTTTTCTACGTAATCATATTTTATCGCTGTCTTTAGTATTGGTTTATGACAGCAATTTCATTTATAGTATAATCATTTGCAAATAATTTGTCAAAAAAGCAAATTGAAAAAACTTTAAAAAAGGACTTGCATTTTTGATTCTTATATGCTAGAATAACTTCTGTCATGTTAAGAGGTTGCTGAGCGTACTGGCAACCAGAATAAAAAGACGCCGGTGTGTCGGAATTGGCAGACGAGGCAGACTCAAAATCTGTTGTTGGCAACAACGTATGGGTTCAAGTCCCATCACCGGCAGTAAAAGAAACCCTTAGATTGTAGGGGTTTCTTTTTTATTGTTAGGCTTTAGCCTGTTTCACATTGTGGAGTTTCTCAACAGAGAA